>DATGII010000114.1:0-9599 GCA_035295805.1 Bryobacteraceae bacterium
CTCGCCGTATTGGGGCGATGAAGCAATCTGGGACGGCCACACCAGTATCCACAACCCGCTGATCGACGAGCGCGGGCGCGTCTGGTTCACGGCGCGGATTCGGGGGCCGAAGAATCCGGAATACTGCAAGGCGGGGTCTGATCTCGAGTCGGCGCAGGTGGCGCCGCTCAACGAATCCACGCGGCATCTTTCCATGTACGATCCGAAGACCAACAAGTGGTCGCTCATCGATACGTGCTTCACCACGCAGCATCTTTATTTCGCGCATGACGCCAACAACACGCTGTGGACCAGCGCCGGAGGACCGGCCGACGGCGTAGTCGGCTGGCTGAATACGAAGATGTACGAGCAGACCGGCGACGCGAAGAAATCGCAGGGCTGGACACCGCTCATCATCGACACCAACGGCAACGGGAAACGCGATGAGTACGTGGAGGCCGACCAGCCGCTCGACCCCAAGAAAGACAAGCGCATCATGGCGGCGTTTTATGGCGTGCAGCCGAGCACGGTGGACGATTCGATCTGGGGCCAGGCGATGGACGTGGGGTTCTCGCGCATGGATCAGCCGGGCTACATTATCCGGCTCGTGCCGGGCGCCGATCCCGCGCGCACCTCGCTGGCTGAAGTCTATCTGCCGCCGGATATCGGATACGGGTCGCGCGGCATCGATCTCGATCTCAACGGGGTGGTGTGGACGACGCTGTCGAGCGGCCACCTGGCGAGCTTCGATCGCCGCAAGTGCAAAGGGCCGCTGAACGGGCCGGCGGCGGCGACGGGCAAGCAATGTCCCGAAGGGTGGACGCTATATCAATTTCCGGGGCCTCAGTTCAAGGGCGTGACCGATCCGGGCAGCGCGGACCATGCCTATTTCCTATGGGTGGACCGCTACAACACGCTGGGGCTTGGCGCCAATGTGCCGATCGCCGAATCCAACGGCAACGAGTCGCTGCTGGCGCTGGTGAACGGAAAGTGGGTGAACCTCCACGTTCCGTATCCGATGGGATTTTTCAGCAAGAACGTGGATGGCCGTATCGACGATCCGAACACCGGCTGGAAGGGACGCGGCCTGTGGACGACGACCGGCACGCGGACCGTGTTTCACAACGAAGGCGGCGCCGCAAATCGACCGAAGGTTTATCACATTCAGATGCGTCCCGACCCGCTCGCGCGGTAACGGAGCGGGGAAGACCGGCCATTGTGCACGGGGTTGGTTTTGTCTATGCTCTTGAGAGCATCGTAGCTGGAGGGTGAGTGGCGCGTCGGAACGCGGCAATCTGTGGAGTTCTGGGAACACTTCTGCTGGCGGGGCAGACAGCGCCGCGGCGATCGATCACAGAAGGCGCGTACTCGGCGGAGCAGGCAGCGCGGGGACAGCAGTTATACAAGGCCCAGTGTGCCGCGTGTCATGGCAATGCGATGGAAGGCACGAGCGGGCCGCCTCTGGCAGGAGACAGTTTCCTTGCCAACTGGAGCGCGCAGCCGCTGGCGAATTTCGTCGACAAGATTCAAAAGACGATGCCGTTCAATTTGCCGGGGACGCTTTCACGGCTCCAATCGACGGATCTCGCGGCCTACGTCCTGCAAGCGGGCAAGTTCCCGGCCGGGCGGGCCGAACTGAGTGAAGCGGCGCTGGCGGAGACGGTATTCCCCACAGCCCGAAGCTCCGCGGCGGGCACGCCGAAGGCCGGGGGTCCGCAAGCGAACCTTGCCGAGTTGATGCGGGCGATTGCGTTTCCGAACGCGAATATCATTTTTAATGTGCAGCTGAAGGATCCGGGCGCGCAGAAGAAGAAACAGCCGGCCGCGGCGCCGTTCGATTATGTCGAATGGGGATCGACCGTCTATCCCGGATGGCTGGCGATCGACCAAGCGGCAGTGGCGCTCACGGAAACAGCGCCGCTCCTGTTGACACCGGGACGCCGGTGCCAGAACGGCAGGCCGGTTCCCGTCGATCGCGCCGACTGGAAACAATACGTGGCCGGCTTGATCGAAGTCGGAAAGCTCGCGTACACGACATCGAAGGCGAGGAATTATGACGCCTTCGTGGAAGTCAGCGAAAAACTGAACGACGCGTGCGCGAACTGCCACAAAGTGTATCGCGACCGGGGCGGCACCGAAGGAAGCGGCGCCACCCGCTGTCAACCCCTGCCGGAGGAGAAATAAGATGCGCCTGACGCCACTGATTTCCATGGCCGTAGCGCTTTCGGTTACGGCGCCGCTGTTCGCCCAGGAATGGGTGGAGTTCGCCAGCCGGGAGGACCGCTTCACGTGCCTGTTCCCGACACAGCCGAAGGTCACCGAGACTACGTACCTGTCGCAACACGAAGCCAACCTACCGGCGCGCATCTATAGCGCGGAGGAAGGCCAGAGCCGGTACAAGGTTACGGTGGTGGATTATACGCAGGCTCAACGAATCCTGACGGAGAAAGCGAAATCGTGCCCGGCGGGCGCGGAGCCGTGCCTGGGCGGCCCGGGCGACGAGGGACATTGGAGAGCGGATATCCGCGGCGCGATCGACTGGGCGACCTGGCAGCTGATTAAAGGCGATGCGAAGGTGACATCGTTTGTGTGGGCGGCGATGGACATGGTGGAAGGCCGGCAGATGCAGCTGACCAACGCCGATAAATCGCGGACGTTCATCGGGATTTTTATGCACCAGAACAAGCTCTACATCAACGAAGGCACGGTGCCGCGCGGGTACCCGGAGCCGGCGCTGTTTCAACAATCTCTGGGGTGGCTGGACGAAAACGGCATAGGGCTGCGGTATACGTCTTACTACAACAACAGCTACCCGCCGCCTTCGCGCGTCGATCGGACACGGCGGCCGGGCCAGGGCCGGATTGACGCTCCGGGCGCGGTGGTACCAGGGAAACAGGAAGGAGACAAGTGATGAAACTCAGAGCCGGTGTTGGCGTAGCGGCATTATGCGTGGCGGGGATTGCGCTTCCCATATGGGCCCATCATTCGCACGGGCAATACGAAGACACGTTCATGGACATCGAGGGCGTGGTCAAGGAAGTGCACCTGGTGGTGCCGCATTCCTGGATCTACCTGGAAGTGAAGGATCCCAAGGGTGGCGAGCCGCAGGTTTGGGCCCTGGAAGCGACTGGCCGTACCCAGCTTGAGAAAATAGGAGTCACCAAGAATTACGTGCAAGCGGGCGACACGATAAAGGCGCGCTGCCATCACTTGCGCGACGGCTCCAACGGCTGCCTTCTCGGCTTTCTGAAAGCCAAGGACGGCACGGTCAAAGATTGGGACGGCAACGGCGCTGAGCTGCCGAAGGATTTCTAATCAGTTCGACGATCCGCCCACCCATTTTGCGCGCAGCGCGGCGCGGTCGAGTTTCGCTCCGCGGAGATAGACGGCGTTAATGCGCCGGGTATTGGTGATGTCGTCGAGCGGATTGGCGTCGAGCACAAGAAAGTCGGCGCTCTGGCGCGCCGCTACCGTGCCGGCGTCAGCCAGACCCATCAGCTCAGCCGAATTGCGGGTGGATGCGACTATTACTTGAGCCGGCGTCATTCCGGATGCGACCATGTCGGCCATCTCCTCATGCGCCGCCCAGGGAATCGGCCCGTCGGTGCCCAAGGCGATCTTAATGCCGTTGGCGTTGAGCTTGGCGAGATTACGGGACTGGATTCCGAAGAATTGCTGCGCTTTGGGATCATTCTTGCTCTCGGCCTGGATTTTCTGAAATTCGGCGGCGGGCATGCCGTCGCGGAGCCAGGTGCGGTCGACCCGAACGCCGCGGTCGGGAAGATTCGGGTCCACAATGATGCCCGGTTTCGCCTTCATCATCTGGAGAAACTCGTCATCGATGTCCTTATCGCGGACGCTATGAGCAAAGGCGTCGATACCGGCACGGAGCACGCCTTTGGCATCGTCGAGGTAATAGATATGAGCGATGGTGCGGAGATGGTGTTTATGGGCCTCGTCAATTACCGCGCGATACAACTCCGGGCTCAGCTTGGTGACGGTGTGATCCCGATCATCCACCCAGATCTTGATGATGTCCACTTTCTTGGCGGCATCTTCCTGGACGGCCTTGCGGGCCTCGGCTTCCGTCTTGACCCAATAGGGTGCTTGGGTGCGGCCCGGCTCGGGCGCGGTAATGCCCCGGCCGGCGGTGTGCAAACGCGCCGCATTGGGTATAGTCTCCGCGCGCACCTGGAACGCCGCGTCGCCTGTATCCTGGCCCAGGCTCATGGCCGCGCCGATTCCGTAATAGGCCAGGTGCTGCAGTTGATCGACCAGCTCATCGCGCTTCACCGACAGGTGCTTGTGGGCGTCGACGATGGCCGGCATGACAGTCTTGCCGGTGAGATCCACGTGAGCGGCGCCGGCTGGAAGCTTGATCTGGCCCTTGCGGCCGACCGCGGTAAAACGGCCGTTCTCAACGAGAAATGCGCTGTCGGTGATGGGCGCGCTGCCGTCGCCGGTAATCAGGCGAGCTCCTTCATACACGGTCGCGGCGGGCTGCGCCGGGGCCGGCGGCGTCAAGGATGCCGCGAGCAAACACGCGAGCGAAAACGGAGCAAGGAATGTTGAGCGCATGAGAGACCCTTCTACGCCCCCGAAGCGGGCGCGGGATTTAGTATATCGTGATGGTGCGGGCGATCGGCATCCGATCAAGGTTTTGCCGGCCGGATCGGGCGTCGGTGTTTGAGGTCGAAGCGGTCGCCGGCGGAGAGCACGTAGTAGCGCTTGCCGTCGGGCTGGGCGGGGTATTTGGCATCGTGAATCAGCACCTTGCTCGTTCCGATGACCTCGAATTGATTGCCGTGGACTACGATGGCGGTGCTCTCATCGATGCCGATGCCGAGCAGCTTCGGGAATTGGGCAATCACCGGGTCGAGGTCATTCTCGCGATGACGCGTGAGGACGTGCTGGTCGATGGCGGCGTCGCGCAACATGCCGAAGCCCTGTTCGTGGCCGGGCGCGATCATGATGGTGTTGCCTTCCGGCGCGCCGCGAACCAGGAACGAGCCTTGGATGGTGGCGCCGGCGGAACTGCCGCCGATCACCCCGCCTCTTTCCAGAACCCGGAACAGCTCGCGTTCCGTGCGCGTGTTGAGGTACGCGTCGGCCAGGCGCCATTGACGGCCGCCTTCGAACCAGACGGCGCGGGCGGCGAGGAGCGGCGCGACGAACGCTTCGGTGTCGGCCACTTTCGGATCGCGCGTGTGCAGGATGGTGACGTGCTGTACGCCGGCTTTGGCGAGAAAGGTCTTCTCCGCCGTGATGGTGGGAGTGCCCTCTTCGGCTGTCGGAATGAAAACCATGGGAGCGCCGGGCCCGCCGGCGAGATCGATGATGCGCCGTGTGATCTCCGTTCCCACGGCGCCGCCGCCGACGATTACGAGATAGCCGTGCGAGGGACCGATCGACGCCGCCCACGCAGACCCGGCGAGTAGAACCGCCATCCCCAATTTGCGCGCCATGTCTCTGATGATATCCTGCGGAAGAATCGAGGAAGGGGTGCCAAATGGCCGTGAAATGGAGTATGAAAGGCATTCTGCTCGGCGCCTGCAATTGCGATTGGGGCTGCCCGTGCAGTTTCAACGCGCCGCCGACCTATACGAAATGCGAAGGCGCGTACCTGTGGAAAGTGACGGAGGGCAATTTTGGCGCGCTTCCGCTGGCCGGTCTGCATCTGGCATGGGTGGCGAAGTCGCCGGGGCCTTTGCACGAATGCAAGGCCACCTCGCAAAATATATTGGACGAGAAGGCCACACCCGAGCAGCGCGATGTGCTGATGCGTCTCACGCACGGCAAGTGCGGAGGCCCCTGGGGCATCTTCGCGGCGGTGACGGCCAAGTGGCTCGATCCGCTGGTGGCGCCCTTTGAGACGACGGTCGCGGATCTGAATAGCCGCGCGCGCGTGGGAAGCTATCTTGACCTGGCGCTTGCGCCGATTCTGAACCCGGTCACCGAGCGGCCGGAGGAGCTGT
The DNA here is from genome assembly GCA_035295805.1 of Bryobacteraceae bacterium. Lineage (GTDB taxonomy): Bacteria > Acidobacteriota > Terriglobia > Bryobacterales > Bryobacteraceae > PSRJ01. The sequence goes on from DATGII010000114.1 coordinate 5,955, forward strand.
ATCTCGACAAGCCCACCGGTTTCACGTCGACCCGTGCCACCATCGGGCGGTCACTCACGTTCCGTGTGAATGCCGGCCTGAGTTACCAGCATGACGGGAAGTACGCGGAGTTCTCTCATTTCGAGTACTCGGGCGAAGCCGAGGCGTAAGCGGGCGGCATTGGTTTGAAAATAGATGTGATACACTCGGGCGCTAAAGAGGCGGAAACGCGGCAGGAGGACGACATGAAAGTTCGCATCGGATCAGGACTGGCGGCGCTCGCGCTGGGAGGCTTGGTATTTGCGCAGAACGTGCCGGAGCAATTTGTGGTGAGCGGCAAGACCGCGGAAAAGATCCAGGACTTCGCCACCATCAATCTCGCTACTGCCCAGCGCATTGCCGAGTCTTGCGAGAAGGCGGCCACCGACCAGGGTGTGCAGATCAGCATCATGGTGCTGGATAACGACGGCAACCATGTGTACATGGATCGCATGGACGGGCAGGGCTACCTGAACATTGTGACGGCGGAGATGAAGGCGCGCACCGCGCTGATGCTTCGCTCGCCCAGTAAGCTGCTCATGAACCAGGCGATTCAGGACCCGACGAGGGAGCTGCAATTCATTCAGCTGGGCGAGTTTGCGAATTCCGGGGGGCTCCCGATTGTGGTGAACAAGCAAATGATCGGGGTCGTGGGGGTAGGCGGATCGGCGCCGAAAGTACCGGTGTGGAGCGACGAAATTTGCGCGCACAAAGCGCTGACCGAAGTGATCGGGCCTTCAGTGGCGCCGCTGGCGGAAGACCTGCCGCCGCGCCGCAATCCGAATGCGGGCAATGCTCCGGTTCCGCGGTTCGCCTCGAGTGTGACTCCGAAATCGACGCTGTCGCCGGAATTCGTGGTCACCGGCAAGGGAGCGGCCAACGTGTTTGACGGTAACCAGATTTCACTGGCTGCGGCGCAGAAAATCGCGCGCACCTGCCGCGACTGGGCGGCCTCGAAGGGCGGCACGGCTTCCATTTACGTCATCGACACGGCGGGCGAGATGGTGCACATGGAGCGGATGGACGGGCAGATCTTCAACAATATCCGCACGGCTCTGCTGAAGGCGCAGACGGCGCTGCGCAGCCGGCAGCCTACTTCGATGCGAACGGTCCAGCTCAAGAACGATCCGGAGGGTATTCCGCGGCAGCTCGGGACGTTTGGTTTCTTCACCAACGCGGGCGGTATTCCGATCGTGGTGGATGGACAGATGATCGGCGCTGTCGGCGTGGGCGGCGGTGCGGGCGGGGGCGACGAGGCCTGCGCGATCGAGGGCCTGAAGGCAACGTTTGGAGATCACGTAACCTTACCGGTATACGCGGCGGGCGAAGGACGCGGCGGCCGGGGCGCGGCGCGCTGAGAACGCACACGCCCCTGGCTCGATCAACGCGCCAAAATCATCAAGCTGTATCCGCCCAACGCGCGCGCGGTCAAATCCGGGTTCAACTTGAAGGCGACCTGACGAATGGGCTTGGCGAGTTTGGCCAACCGGCTGTAAGCGAACATCGGCGGATATTCGTGGTGGACGATCTCATAACCGGTATCGCGCACGGCCGCCAGCGCCAGTTCCTTGTTGAAGTGATGGATATGGCTATGCACTTCCTTCCGGCGCAGCAAGGCACCCTTTCGAAGCGCCGACTGCATCGAGATATCCAGCGAAAAGCTGAATAGTTTCCACTCCGCCCGAGAGCGGATGGCCCTCAGAAAACCGAGATAATCTTCGACGTGATCGATCACTTCTAAGACGAGCAGCAAATCGGTACGCGGGGTCTCGACCGCGGTAAAGTCACAGACCTCGAAAGAAAGCCGCTCATTCTGGCGCTGCTTCGCCAATTCGATGGCGGCGGGAGCGACATCGCAGCCCCAGAAACGGCAGGCGGGATCCATCTTGAGCTGCAACTGGCGCAGCACCTCACCTGCGCCGCAGCCGACCTCGGCGATGGTCCGCGGGCTCAACTGCATTCGCTGGAGGAGACGATGGATATTGTTCGCCTTCCACGGAGAGAATTCCACATGCCAGGTCGGGTTGTGCCGCAGATAATGTCCGTTCAGATGGGGATCGTGACGGGCATCACCGATACTCGAAAAACGCCGGCTGGCCGGAGTCGACGGGCCGTCGGTGCGAAGGGCGACGGCTGAAAAGTCACGATTTTTAGCGTCGGAAATCATGGTGTTTGATGGCGCCTCTATGTTCGTTTATCGTATTTGAGCCAGGCGAATCAAATAATCGAAAGATAGAGAGTACTGAGCCCTCAAATTCCAGTTCTAGGACGCGGAACGCACGATGGGGCGCGGTGAGGGGAGAAACGGGAAGAGCTGAACGAAAGAGAAGGACGTCAGCCGCGGCTCGGTTCATTTTTCATCAGGGGTACCGGTATTAATTTGACCGCGGACTGCCGCAGGAGTACCACACGGCACATTCGCAGCGGCGGTAGCTGCGGCGGGCGTCTGGAAACATTGGAGGGGTGCGTGCAACCCCCGGCTTACGTGCGTTTTCTGCTGTTTCTCGCAGGCTTGCCCCTGCTATCCCAAATTCAGACTCAAGCTGACGACGGGCAATGGACGATGGCGGGAAAAAACTATGCGAGCACGCGTTTCAGCACACTGGACCAGATCAACACGAATAACGCGAACAATCTGAAACTGGCGTGGACGTTCTCGACCGGGCTTACCCGTGGGCACGAGGCGGCGCCCCTGGTTGTGAACAACACGATGTATGTGGTGACGCCGTGGCCGAACATCCTGTACGCGCTGGATCTTACTAAACCGGGGGCGCCGGTGAAGTGGACTTACTATCCGCACCCGTCGCGCAGCTCGCAAGGGACGGCTTGCTGCGACGTGGTGAACCGGGGGGCGGCCTATTACAACGGGAAGATTTACTACAACACGCTGGACGTGAACACGGTCGCGGTGGACGCCAGTACCGGCAAGCAATTGTGGAAAACCAAGCTCGGCGACATCAACGAGGGTGAGTCGATCACGATGGCGCCGATCGTGGCGCGAGGCAAAGTGCTGGTCGGTAACAGCGGGGGCGAATTCGGCGTGCGCGGCTGGCTGGCCGGGCTGGACGCGGAGACAGGCAAGGTCGCATGGCGCGCTTATTCCACGGGGCCGGACAAAGACGTGCTGATCGGCGCCAGCTTTAAACCTTTTTATGCAGAGGAGAGGGGAAAGGACCTCGGTCTGAAAACGTGGCAGGGCGAGCAGTGGAAGATCGGCGGCGGGTCGGCCTGGAGCTGGATTTCGTACGACCCGGAGCTGGACCTGTTCTACTACGGCACGTCCAATCCAGGTCCCTGGAACGCGGATCTGCGGCCCGGAGACAACAAGTGGACATGCACGATCTTTGCGCGGCGGCCGGAGACCGGAGAAGCGGTCTGGGCCTACCAGATATTTCCGCATGACGATCACGATTACGACGCGGTCAATGAAAACGTTCTGGTGGATTTGAATATCAAAGGACAGATGCGCAAGGTGCTGGTACATCCGGACCGGGATGCGCGCATGTACGTGATCGACCGCGCGACCGGGGAGGTGCTCTCGGCGGAACCGTATGCGAACCAAAACACAAGTGAATCGGTGGATCTGAAGACCGGCCGCCTAAAACCGAACCCGGACAAAGCGACCGG
>DATGII010000115.1:0-37076 GCA_035295805.1 Bryobacteraceae bacterium
GGACGAGGCCGATGCGGCCGACGGCGATGTTGTCGCGCGCCGTCATCTCATAGCGGACGAAATCCTGGAAGATAACGCCGATCTGGCTCTGCAAGTTCTCGATGCTGTACTCGCGCAGATCGACGCCGTCCAGCAGAATGCGGCCGCCGGTGGGATCGTAGAGACGAGTGATCAGTTTCACCAGCGTCGTCTTGCCTTGCCCGTTTTCGCCGATGAGCGCGACGCGTTCGCCGGGCTCCAGCCGGAAATCCAGATGATCGAGAACCGGGCGCTTCCGGCCCGGATAAGCGAAGCTGACATCGTCGAAGACAAAGCCGTCGCGAATGGGGCGGGGCGCCGGGATGGCGTCCGGCTTGGAGCAGATCTTGGGACCGACCCGCAGGAACTCGACGAGGTCCGTAAGAAATAAGGACTGGTCCGCGATGCTGGAAAAGGTCGAGAAGACGTTTTGTATGTTCGTGCTCGCGCCCGCGATGGCGCCCGCGAGGAACTGCAGAGAGCCCCACGTGAGCGCTCCCTCAACCGTGCGGAAAATCACGTAAGCGTAGGCGCCGTAATATCCGGCCGTACTGAGCAGCGAGAGCCAGCCACCGGCCCACAGCCGCCGGCGGGCCAGGCGCACGTTTTGCTCGTAAATCTGGTTCGACAACTCCTCGTACTGGCCGGACAGGAACGCGCTCAATCCGTAGAGGCGGAGCTCCTTGGCGGACTCCTTACTGGCCCCGAGCGTGCGCAGATAATCGAGCTGGCGTTTGGTAGGAGTCTGGCGAATGTTCTGCGCGTAGCCCAGAAATGCGAAGTGGCTCTCGCCAAGAAACGCCGGGACTACCGCGCCGACCAGCACGGCCAGGATCCAGGGGGAGAACCAGAAGATCCCCGCCGAGAGAGTAACGGCGGCCATGATCTGCTGGCAGACCGAGCCGAGCGACTGGATCATGCCGATGCGGTCGGTGGCCTGGACGCGGGCGCGCTCGAGTTTGTCGTAGAAGCACGGGTCTTCATACGAAGCCAAGTCGAGCCGCGAAGCGTGCTCCATCACACGCAAACTCACGTGACGCGTGAAGCGGTCGGCCAGCAGCGCATCGAAATAGGCGATGGCCCGCCCGGAGAGTCCGCCGAGCGCCGCCAGTCCGCACTCCAGCGCCACCAGCCACCAGAAGTTGTCCGGGAGCGGAGCGCCGCTGTAATGCGCCTGCACATCGTCCAGAATGGTTTTAGAAACGGCCAGCAGAGAGAGGGGGATGAGCGCTGCGAAGATGCGGCAGCAGAATATACCGCAGACGACAGAAGGACCGGCGTCCCAGACGATCCTGACCAGCGATGGAATGTTATTGAGGGCCCGGATTCGTTCCTGCCAACTCCCCCAAAAGGTCGATTGAGTTGGTTTCGAAGAAAGCATAGTAATTCAGTTCCGTTTTTTCGGATACATTGCTCAGTTTTTGGTTCAACGCGAGCCACTCTTGCACCTCGCCTGCCGTTCGCGCCAGCCCTTGAAAACAGCCGCGCAGAATGCGTTTCAAGCCCGAACACCGGGCGTGCGGCGCGCTCGCAGAGAATTTCTTACGCAAAGCGCACTCGACGTTTTGATTCGCTCGGAAGGTCCTACACGGGTACGAGATACCGTCAACCGGGTACGGCGTCACATCCGCGGGCGCAGGGGAGCGCCACGGCGCGGGAAAGGTTCGAATCAGGACGAGGGCTGATCGGGCTGGAATCCCGCGCGGTCCATGCCGCGCCGGGCCTCGCGGTTCTTCATGAAGGTTTCCCACACGAAGCCGGTGCGCGCGTTCTCGGCCATCAGCATCGTGATTCCCGTGTCGATACCGACGACGTCCGGGTCATACCACTTCTTTAACGGATTCAACGCGTTGACGAATCCATACCGGCACCACGCATCGGGATATTTTGTCTTGATGGTCCGCACCACGCGCATGCACGGCTGGGGAAGGAAGGGCAGCGAGCCGGCGGCGGCGCTGGGCACCACGGTCCCGTCGATCGGGCCCACCGCGGGCGGCCCGCCCCAGGCGACATAGCCGTGGGGCGAGTCTGAGGCCGTGATGCCCCACAGATCGTCGCTGTAATCGGGAAACTGCTTCTTCAATTCCAGGCAGAAGCGCCGGTGAACTTCCGTCGCGGTCACCGAATTCTGAAAATAATCCGCGTATTGGTCGTGTTTTCCGCGAAAATCGAACCAGGCCTGGGAGTATTGGTGCACAAATAAAGGTGCGATTGTTCCGATGTAGCGGAGGCCGTCGTACTCGAACGTGGTCCGCTTCCATGCGGTCCACGCCGAGGTAGGCAACGGATGAGACAAAGATCCTAGACCGAGCAGGTACATCATCATCAACTCGCTATACCCATCCCACCGATAGGGCAGGAAGCCGATCTCAGGCATCCAGCCGTGCGGGAGCAGGGAAGTATCCTCGGAAAGCCAGGACCAATCCACGCGGCTGAAAATACGGTACGCGAGCTCGGTGATATCGCTGTGACGGAAGTGCGCGCGGCAGGTCAGAAGGCCGCACAGCAGAATAGCGGTATCGACCGAGGAAACCTCCGAATCCCACTGGCGCTCGCCGGTGTTAGGGTCGGCGAAGTGATAAAAGAATCCGCGGTGATTCGGTAATCCTTTCCACAGAAACCGGAGCGTCGTCATCACACGCGCTCGCAGGTCGGCGGTGGGCGCGTACCCGCGCTTGTCGCCAATGCATAGGGCGGTGAGCCCAAAGCCAGTGGCCGCGATGCTGGCGACTCCGCCGCGGTTGTCTCCTTTCACGGTGAAGCGGTCGCGGACCAGCCCCGTCTTGGGGTTGCCCTGTTCCCAGAAATACAGATAGTTGGCGTGTTCGAGCTCTTCGAGTATCTGGTCATCTTCCGGCGGAAACGGAGGCGGCGCCTCCGAGGGCCGTAGCGGAGGGACGACTCCCAGACCACCGAGCAAGGTGATCTGCTTCAACATCTCGCGGCGTAACAGCGTCGGGCGCCTCACGTTAGATCTCACCGAGTTGGCCAACAAACTGCACTTTGTAAGACGCAAGTTGCGGGCCAACGGACGCATCCGCGCCGCGGGGGCCGGTGTGTTCTCGAGTATGAGTGGAAAACGCTACTTTGCGATCGTCACCGGCACAGGGCTGATTGTGTTAGGGATCGTACTGTTCGCGCCGTTTTTGAACGAGAGAGCGCTTGCGATCACGGGCGCCGTTATCACGCAGGACGCCAATCCGGCCCGTCAGCTACCTATTGCGGATGCCCGGATCCAGGTTAAGGCAGGGCAGTTCACGGTAACGGGCAACTCCGACAACTCCGGATACTTCAAGATCGTTCTTCCAACTAACGTCAGGAAAGGCCAAAGGCTCGAACTCCAGGTCCGGCATCCGGAATACCAGCCGGCCGATTGGTCGGGCTCGGTCCAGGAGCGGTTGTACGTGCAGCGTCTGCTGCCCATAGGCGGGGCTGCGGAAGCACCGCAGCCGAGCCCGCCGGAAATGAAGATCGAGAACATCGTGGCCCGGTACTCGATCAACACGACCAACGCCGTCAACGTCGGCAGCGCGGTAAAGACGTTCGAGGTGGTGAACAAGGGAGATGTTCCTTGTGACGGGCGGGCGCCGTGCTCACCCGACGGCCAGTGGAAGGCGGCGATCGGCACCGAAGAGCTCCACGCCGGGCCCGGCAACGAGTTTCATAACGCGCGCGCTTCCTGTATCGCCGGGCCCTGCCCGTTCACGAGAATCGAGGAGAACAACTTCGCGCACGACAGCCCGACGCTTCACGTTTCCGTGCTGAACTGGTCCGATACGGCCACATTTTTACTGGAGGCCGAGGTGTATCACACCACGGTGACGACATTCATCCGGCAGTCGTACCCGTTCATCTTCGAGCGCGGCCTGACGTTCACGTTACCGGCCGCCGCCGAGGGCGTGAGCATTGAAGCGCAAGTGAACGGCGCGCCGATCGTTTTTCCGCTGGGCCCGGCGCTGCGGCTCACCTGGGCCCGCTGCCAGATGGTGGTCAACAAGGATGGAACGCGGGTCTACCGCTGCGAACTCAAGCCCGGCTATCGCATTCCATAGCGCCCGCTGCCGCCTCTGATATCCTGGATTTTTCCAGATGCCAACCGAGAAAGGGGCCGGGTGGAGCGAGGTTGTGCGCCTCGCGCTCACCGAAGACATCGGCTCGGGCGATGTCACCAGCCGCGCCTGTATTCCCGAATCGCAAAAGGCCGCCGGCCGGTTTATGGCGCGCGAGCGGTTCGTGGTGGCCGGCCTCGAGGTTCTGCGCGAGATCTACGATCTTCGCGGCGGCGTCGATGAGTTGACGCTGCTGCGGCGCGACGGTGATCGTGTCGGGGAAAACGACACTCTCGCCAGCGTTCGGGGTAAGGCGCGCACGCTACTCGAATGCGAGCGTGTCGCTCTGAATTTTTTGCAGCGGCTGAGCGGCGTCGCGACGCGAGCGCGGGAGTTCGCGGACGCGGTCGCGGGGACCGGCTGCCGAGTGCTCGACACGCGCAAAACGACGCCGGGTCTGCGAGCGCTCGAAAAGAAAGCTGCCGCGGCCGGCGGCATTACCAACCATCGGATGGGTCTGTTCGACGCGATTCTTATCAAGAACAACCACATTGCCGCCGCCGGCGGTGTGCGCGCGGCGTTCGAGCGGGCGCGCGGCGCGGGCCTGCCCATCGAGATCGAAACCCGCACGCGGGATGAATTGCGCCAGGCTCTGGATGCGGGCGCGACTCACGTCCTGCTTGACAATCTGACTCCCGCCGAAGCCGCGGAATGGATTCGCGAGACCGCCGGACGCGCCCGCATCGAGCTTTCCGGCGGCATCACGCTGGAAAATGTGCGCGCCTACGCGGAGACCGGCGCCGATTTCGTCTCCTCCGGGGCGATTACGCACTCGGCGCGCGCCGTCGATATCAGCTTTCGCCTGGAGCTACTCTAGCTCCATGAACGTCGCCCGCCTCCGCGCTGCTTTCCCCGATCGTGCGATCGAACACCACGCCACCATTGCTTCCACGATGGAAGCCGCGGCCGGCCGGCCGGCCGGCACCATTATCCTGGCCGACGAGCAGACCGCCGGCCGCGGGCGGCATGGGCACGCGTGGCACTCCGAGCCGCAGTGCGGGATCTATTTTTCAACCGTTCTCCAGCCTGCGCCGCTGCTCACGTTGGCCCTGGGACTTGCGACCATCGAAGCCATCACGCGCGCTACCGGCGTCGCCTGCGATCTTCGATGGCCGAATGACGTTCTGATCGGGGCGAAGAAGGCTGCCGGAATTCTGGTGGAACTGGTGGACGGGATGGCGATCGGCGGCATCGGCATCAACGTCAATCACTCAGCCTTTCCGCCTGAACTGGCTCCGGATGCCACCTCGCTGCGCCTCCACGCCGGCCGTGAATTTTCGCGAACCGAGATCCTGCTGGCCCTGATCCCGGCGATTGAAGCGTTCCAGGGCCTGGATCGCGACAGCGTTCTGCGCCTGTTCACGCAAACGTCCAGCTATGCCTCGGGGCGGAGGGTACGCGTCGAGCAGGCAGGCGGCGTGATTGAAGGGACCACGGCGGGGCTGAATTCCTCCGGCTACCTGGTGGTGCGCAAAGACGACGGAACCGATACCCTGATTCTTGCAGGAGGCGTTCGTGCTGCTGGCTCTTGACGCAGGCAACAGCAATATCACGATCGGCGCTTTCGACGGCCGTAAGATGCTGGCGCAGTGGCGCCTGCGCACGGTGCACGAGCAGACTGCCGACGAGTGGGGCATCCTGCTCCGCAACCTCTTCGCGCCGGCCGGCCTGGACATCGCCGCAGTGGACGGCATCATTATCGCCAGCGTCGTTCCGCCTATCGACGGCACGCTGGCCGCGATGACGCAGCGGTACTTCAAAACCGAGGCTCTGTTCGTGGGCCCGCGCACCGACCTGGGCCTGACGATCTGCTATGACAATCCGAACGAAGTGGGAGCCGACCGCCTGGTAAACGGGGTGGCTGGGTTTTACAAATACGGCGGTCCCTGCGTGATCGTGGACTTCGGAACCACCATCAACTTCGATGTGATTTCCAGGAACGCCGAATACCTGGGGGGCGCCATCGCCGTGGGCATCGGCATTGCGATCGAAGCGCTGTTCAGCAAAACGGCGCGGCTGCCGCTGGTGGATTTCCGTCCGCCGAAGGAGGTAGTCGGCACCAACACCGTGGCCAGCATGCAATCGGGCCTCTACTTCGGCGCGATTGGCATGATTGACGGCATTCTCGAGCGCGTGATCGCGAAGCTCGGGCCCGACACCAAAGTGATCGCGACCGGCGGGCAGGCGCGGATGATCGCGGGCGGCTCGCGTTACTTGAAAACCCTCGATGAGCACCTCACGCTCGAGGGCTTGCAAATGATCTGGGAACGGAACAAGGGCGCCCGGTGACCGATCCGGATTGGGTCTACAACTACTTCAACTATTTCACGGAAATCGAAGAGCACTTCCAGCGTGCGCGCGGCACCAGCCTGTTTCTGCTTTCGCCGCTCGATTGGGCACTGATTGAATCCTGGAAGAATGCCGGCGTTCCGCTCGAAGCGGTACTGCGGGGTATCGACGCAGCCTTCGAAAAGTGGCGCGACCGCAAAGTGAAAACGCAGATGGTGAATTCGCTCGCGTTCTGTGCGCAAGCCGTGCTGACTGAAGCGCAGGTAATGGCGGGGACGGCGCCGGCCCGCGCGCGCCCGCAAGCTGCTCCGCCTTTCGCGGTCGAGGAGCTGCGCGCCTATCTCACGAACAATGCCGCCGCGCTTCCGGCCGAGTACAGGGAAATCGCGGCGGTGCTCGAGCGCCTCGCCGCGGAAGCGGAACAATACTACCGGGACCTGGAGGCACTGGAGCAGCGGCTCACGGTGCTCGAAGAAAAAATGGTCGCGATGGCCCGCGCGCGGCAGAGCGAGGAGCAATTGCTGGCAGCGCGGCAGGAGCTCGACCGTCAACTCCGGCCGTATCGCGGGAAGATGACGGCCGATCAACTTGCGATGCTGGAGAAGCAATACCTGGAGCGCAACGTGCTCGAAAAAGCGTCACTGCCTCGCCTCAGCCTGTTCTACATGCGTTGAAAATATACCGCGGCTTACAATAAGGGGACTTATGGCTCTCGACATCACCCAGAGGGAACGCGAAGGCGTAACCATCCTCGACCTGAAAGGGCGGCTCACGGTCGGCCACGAAGCCACGGCGTTCCGCGAAAGAATCTCCGCGCTCAACCAGGCGAACGTGAGCAACGTGGTGATCAACCTCGAAGCAGTGGATTACATCGATAGCACCGGCCTGGGCGCGCTCGTGATGAGCGCCACCACCCTCCGGAAGAACGGCGGCAACATGAAGCTGCTGCACCTCAACCGCCGTAATATCGAGCTGCTGGTGATGACCAAGCTGGCCACGGTGTTCGAGATTTTTACCGACGAGCAGGACGCCGTCAACAGTTATTATCCCGACCGGAAGATCAAAAGCTTCGACATCCTCGACTTCGTGCAGCAGATGAAAAAAAACGAGTAGGCGGCCTTCTGTCGTACAATCGAACAGATGGCGCACGGCACTCGCCACAAACTTTTGCAGAAGGGCGCTCGTGTCAACGAATTTACGCTGCCGCGCCTCGGCGGCGGCGAAACGAGCCTCAGCGAGATTACGGCTAAAGGCCCGGCGCTGCTTGCGTTTTTCAAGGTAAATTGCCCGGTTTGCCAGATGACGTTTCCGTTCCTCGAGCGCATCCAATCGGCGGCGGGGCTGCCGGTCTATGGCATCTCGCAGAATTGCGCGGAAGATACGCGCGATTTCAACCGGCACTTCGGACTCACTCTCCCCATGCTGCTCGATGCCGAATCAAGCGGATTCGCGGTGAGTAACACGTTCGGCATTTCCAGCGTGCCGACGCTGTTTCTGGTGGAGCCCGACGGGACCATCGCGCAGGTCAGCGAGGGCTGGCACAAAGGCGATATCGCGCAATTCGCCGCGCGGGCGGGGGTGGATTCGTTATTCAAGCCCAGCGATTCGGTGCCGGAAGCGAAGGCGGGTTGAGGCTCGCGCAATTAGGCTCCCGTGCGGAGTCACGCTAACATAGAGAAAGATCGAATGGCCGAAAAAATCAATATTCTGGGGACCGCGGGCGCTATCGCCAAGGGGCTGGGAATCACGTTCAAGGAGATGATGTCTCCGACCGTGACTGAAAATTACCCCGACGAGCCGCCGAAGTTCGAGGAGCGCTATCGCGGCGGGCATGTGCTGCAGCGCGACGAAAACGGAATGGAAAAATGCGTCGCGTGCTTCCTGTGCGCGGCCGCGTGCCCGGCCGACTGCATCTACATCGAGGCGGCCGAGAACACCGATACGGTGCGCATTTCGGGCGGCGAGCGCTATGCGAAGGTATACAACATCGATTACAACCGGTGTATCTTTTGCGGGTATTGCGTCGAAGCCTGCCCGACCGACGCCATCACGCACGGCCACGCCTTTGAACTTGCCAGCTATAACACCTCGACCTTGATCAAGCGCAAAGAGGATATGCTGGCGCCGATCCCGCCGGGCGCGCACCCGCCGGTGATCGCCGGCGAAGAAGCGGCCGCGCACTAGCACCTCAGCGATTCGCGCGAATTGCCCCCGGGCGCGATCCGCGAATCTAATGTGTGGGCCGCGGGTGTCTCGGCTGATACAGACCGACCTCACCTCCACCGGGCAGCCGGATTTTGGTAATTAATCCCCAGCGCGCCTCGACGACCGGCGCAAACTCGGCACCCCTCGCGCGCAGCGTCTCCATTTCCGCCCGCAAATCATCACACATCAGGTAAAGCTCATGCGGGTGGCCCGCCTCGGCCGGATGGAGTGCCGCTTCCGCCTCCGGGAGGCCGAAGATCAACCAGCCATGCCCGGCATCCACGGAAGGAAATCCCAGAGTATGGCGAAAAAAAGCGCGGTCGGCTTCCGCGTCCCGGCTGTAGACGACTACGTGCGCGCCGTTGATCATAAGGCTGCTCCTTACCCAAATGATAAGCTCTTGAAAGCCGCGCAAAAGACACAAAACAATCGTTTGCCCCACGGCTGCAGTGCCGGCGGAAATCAACTACCATGGTCACTGACGAAACTTTTCGCGCCGCGCAGCATCCGAAATAGGACCAGTATGTTCAGGACCATCCGGGAACAGTTCGATACCATCTTCCGCGAAGATCCCGCGGCGAAGAGCGTGATCGAGATCTTCTTCTGTTATCCGGGCTTTCACGCCGTGCTCGCGCACCGCCTGGCGCACCGGCTGTACCGCTGGCACGTGCCGCTGGTGCCGCGCATCATCTCGCAAATCAGCCGGTTTCTGACGGGGATCGAGATACACCCCGGCGCCCGGATCGGCCGGCGGTTTTTCATTGACCACGGGATGGGAGTGGTGATTGGGGAAACTACCGAGATCGGCGACGACGTGCTGCTGTACCAGGGTGTCACCCTGGGCGGCACCGGTAACGAAACCGGTAAACGGCACCCGACCCTGGGCAACCGGGTGGTGGTTGGGACCGGCGCGAAGATTCTAGGGAACATCCGGATCGGCGACCACGTGCGGGTCGGGGCCGGGTCGGTTGTGGTGCATCCGGTTCCCGACTATTCGACAGTCGTGGGCATTCCCGGCCGAGTGGTACGCATGCGCGATGAAGGCGGCATGCTCGAGCACGGCCGATTGCCCGATCCGACGGGCCAGGCGCTGGAAGACCTGGCGCAGCGCGTCGCCGAACTCGAGGCCATGATGCGGAAAATGGTCGACGAGCAGGACCGCGAGCGCAAGTCGTCGCGCTGAGGCGTTAAAATCGCACCGCCGATGGCGCCGCGACTGGTGCACTAATCCCTCGACAGCAGTGGTTCCAGCGCCTTGAGAACGTTGGCCGCGACCAGCTGCGTGCCGGCGGTGTTGGGATGCAGGCCATCCGGTTGCATGAGATTGGCGCGACCGGCCGCCCCTGCGAGCAGAAACGGAATACGGGGAACGTGATAGCGGGCGGCGAGGGCGGGGTAGACGGCATCGAAGTGACGGATGTAGTCGGGGCCGTAATTCGGCGGCAGGGTGATGCCGGCCAGCACGACGCGGATGCCCGCCTTCTGAAAGGTGTCGATCATCTGCGACAGATTGTTTTCCATGTTGGAGACGGGCTGGCCGCGCAGACCGTCGTTGGCGCCGAATTCGACAATGGTGATCCGCGGCTTATCGGCCATGACCAAGGACATGCGATCGAGGCCGTCCTGCGTCGTGTCGCCGCTTTCGCCGAGGTTGACGACGTGGTAATGATAGCCGCGCCGGTCGAGCTCTTGTTGGAGCAGATCCGGGTAGCTATGGCCGGGATCGACGCCGAAGCCGGCGGTGAGGCTGTCACCGAAACACGCAATCACGGGGCGATCATCTACCGGCCGGGCCGGTGGCGCTGCGGCCGACGCTGCGACCGGCGGCTGGGGGCGCGCCTCCTCCTGTTTACAACTGCACAGCAAGCCCAGCAGCGGAACCAACCATAGGTATCTCATCTGAATGCCATAATAAAAGTTTGATCCAGGTTCGTGGCGTAACCAAGTCCATTCACACCGGCACGCATCGCGTGGACATCCTCAAGGGAATCGATCTGGAGATTCCTCGCGGACAGTTTGCGGCAATTATGGGGCCATCGGGCAGCGGCAAAAGTACGCTGCTCGGTCTCATCGCCGGGCTGGATTCTCCCACCAGCGGGCAAATCGTTCTGGATGGCGAAGACATCACGCGGCTGGGAGAAGACGAGATGGCGCTGCTGCGTGGGCGCAAGATCGGTTTCGTGTTTCAGTCGTATCACTTGGTTCCTACTCTAACCGCCGAAGAAAATGTCCTGCTACCGATGGAACTGTCTGGAAACGGACATGGCGGCCGTCCGCGGGCGCGGAAACTGCTGGAGCGCGTGGGGCTGGCGGACCGGCGCGATCATTATCCCGTGCAGCTTTCCGGCGGCGAACAGCAGCGCGTGGCGCTAGCGCGGGCATTTGCCCTGGAGCCACCCATCCTACTGGCCGATGAACCCACCGGGAACCTGGATACCGCCACCGGAAAGCTGGTGCTGAATCTTCTGCTGGAGCTCAACCGGGAGCAGGGCGCGACCATGGTGCTGGTGACGCATGAAGATTCGGTGGCCGCCTGCGCGGACCGGCGCATCGTATTGCGCGACGGGCTGGTGGTGAGCCAATGAACCCGGAGTTTCCCTGGTCGTCTGCATTTCGCATTGCCTGGCGCGAACTGCAAGCGTCGCGGGCCAAGTTCGTTTTTGTGATTCTGGCGGTGGCGGTCGGCGTGGGCTCGCTGACGGGCGTGCGCGGATTCAGCCGTTCATTTCGCCGCATTCTCTTGCGGGACGCGCGCACGCTGATGGCCGGCGATCTCTCGGCGCGTGTGTTCGCGCTGCCGAATTCCGAGCAACAGGCCGTTTTGGACGGCCTGGCGCGGCGCGGTATCCAGCGCACCTGGATTACCGAGACCCTGACGATGGTGTCGTCCGAGCATACGCCGGACCCGCTGCTGATTTCGGTAAAAGCTGTCGATCCGCGAGCGTATCCGTTCTACGGCCAGGTGAAGCTTGCCCCGGAGCGGCCTTTTCGCCAGGTGCTGGACGCTCATTCGGTGGTGGTTTCCGACGACCTGCTGCTGCGCCTGAACGTCAAAACGGGCGACACGCTGCGCATCGGCGGACAGGAGTTCCGGATCGCGGGCGTGGTGACGTCCGAACCGGATCGGATGACCGGAACATTGAACGTCGGCCCGCGCGTGATGATCACGCGCGAGGGGCTCGAGCGGACGGGACTGATCGAAATCGGAAGCCGCGCCTCGGAGCGGTACCTCTTCCGGCTGCCCGCTGGCGGACCGAGCGTGCTGGAGGTGAGGAGCATTCTGAAGCGCGCCTTTCCCGAAGCGACGCTGGCGGATTACACCGAAACGCATCCCATCATCACCCGCGGTCTGGATCGCGCCACCACATTCTTGAGCCTCATCGGGCTGATTGCGCTGGTCATCGGCGCTCTGGGGGTAGCGAGCGCCATGCACGGGCACCTGCAACAGCGGCTGGATTCAATTGCGGTCATGAAGTGTGTCGGCGCCCGCTCGCGGCAGGTGATCCGAATCTACACGGCCCAAACCTTGCTGCTCGGGTTGGGTGGCGGGCTGCTCGGAGTGGTTCTGGGAACGGGCGTCTCGGCGGTATTTCCGAGCCTGCTGGCGCGCTACTTCACAATCGACGCGACACCGGTTGTGGACGCCTGGCCGGCAGTGCAGGGCATCGCAATCGCCTGTCTGATCACGCTGCTGTTTACGCTGCCGCCGCTGCTCGGCATTCGCAGCATCCGGCCCGCGCAGATATTCCGGCGCGACATGGAGCCGGAAGCAGCGGCGCGGCGGCGGCGGTGGCTCTCGCGGGAATCGCGCCCGGCGCTGCTGGCGGGAGCTGCCATCTTGCTGGGTACCGGCGTGGTGGCCGGCACTCTGACCGATGGCGGATTGCGGATGGCCGTCCGGACCGGAGCGTACTTCACGGGGGCCTTGGGTACGGGGGTGGCAGCCCTCGCGCTAAGCGCGTGGCTTTTGCTGCGCATCGTGCGCTGGTTTCTGCGGCATGCTCCGGACGGAATTCCGGGCGCCTTGCGGCAGGGCATCGCGAATTTGTACCGGCCGGGAAATCAGGCGCAGACTGCAGTGGTGGCGCTGGGCGTCGGCGTCATGTTCACGCTGACCGTGTTTCTGATCCAAAGCGCGCTGGTTCGGCAGATTCGCGGCAGCGCGCCTCCGGGAATGCCGAATGTGTTTCTGCTGGATATACCCGCCGCACAGCGGCAGACGATTAGTGCGCTAGTGCGCGCTCAGCCGGGGGTTCAGGAAGCTGCGGCCGTAACCGGGGCGGTGGCGGCGAAAATCGCCGCGATCGACGGCGTTCCGATCGAGCGCGTGCCCCTGCGCGATTGGGGGCGGCGCTTTCTACGCACGCGATCGGTGACCGCGCTCGGGGATAAGCCCACCGAAATGGAAATTCTGAGCGGCGCGTGGTGGCAGCCCGGCGACCGCCAGCCTCAGGTTTGCGTTAGCGATGAGACCGCGCAGGTCCTGAATCTCAAGCCGGGATCAGTGATCGACTGGACTGTCTGGAATCGGAATATCCGCACGCGGGTAGCGTGCATCGAACGGACCGAGTCCCTGCGCATGTCGGCGCGGTTCGAATTTTTCTTCAACCCCGGCCAGTTGGATAGTCTACCCGCGGTGTATTACAGCAGCGCGCGGGTGCAGCCGGGCGCCGTCGCGGCCCTGCAGCGTGTGATGTACCAGCGCTTTCCCACCGTGACCGTGGTTAACGTTGCGGATGTCATGCAAATCGTAGAAGAAGTGGTGGACCGCATCTCGTTGGTCATCCGGTTCATTTCGGCGTTCACGATCCTGGCGGGCGCGGTGATGGTGGCATCAAGCGTGGCGGGCACACGATTCCGGCGCATCCGCGAAGTTGTCATTTTGAAAACGCTGGGCGCGACCCGCCGCCGAATTGCGGGAATCTTCTCGGTGGAGTTTCTGGTCTTGGGAGCGGCCGCCGGAATCATGGGGAGCCTGCTGGCTTCCGGTTTTGCGGCGCTGATTTTGAAATTCCTGATGCAGATCGAATTCCGGTTCGATCTGCTCGCGAATTCGGCCGCCGTGGCGCTCGCCGCCTTGATTGCGGCCGCCGCGGGCTGGTTGGCGAGTTTTCCGATTCTCCGCCGCAAGCCGCTCGAGATTCTCAGAGATGAGTGAGCGGGCGGCGTATAGTAGGGACATGAGGCGGTTGGCCGCGGGAATACTCGTAGCAGGCTGCGCTTGCGCCCAGCCGTTTACCATCGACCAGGTGCTCAGCGCCGCATTCCCCACCGAGATGACGGCGGCGCCTTCCGGCGGTAAGGTCGCCTGGATTTCCAACGCGCGCGGGGTCCGGAACATCATGCTGGCCGAGCCGCCGGCGTATCAGGCTCGCAAGATCACGAACTACACCGAGGATGACGGCCAGGAATTATCGGACCCACGATGGACACCCGACAGCCGGGCAATTGTTTACGTGCGCGGTGAAGGGCCTAACCGCGCGGGCGAGTCTCCGAATCCGGCAATCGATCCACACGGCGCGGAGCAGAATGTGTGGATCGTGGCCGTGGACGGTTCGGCTCCGCAAAAAATCGGCGAGGGTGACTCACCCGCCGTTTCACCGCGCGGCGATCGTGTGGCGTTTACGCGCCGCGGTCAGATCTGGGCCGGTTCGTTCGATGGCCGGCCGGATGCGGCGCAGTTGTTCCAGGCGCGCGGGCGCAATGAGCGGCCCGCATGGTCTCCGGACGGCACTAAGCTCACCTTCGTCAGCGATCGCGGCGATCATACGTTCATCGGCGTATACGATACGGGGACAAACACGCTGCGCTACCTTGATCCCAGCACAGATCGCGACAGCGAACCGGTGTGGTCGCCGGATAGCCGCTCGGTGGCCTTCATCCGCGAGCCCAGTCATGGAGGCCAGCGGATTTACGGCGCACGCCGCGCGGATGAACCGTGGTCAATTCGCATTGCCGAGGCGAGTACGGGAAAAGGGCGGGAAGTGTGGAAGGCTCGAGAAGGGCCGGGCAGCGTCTTCCGTGAAATGAGCGCGGAAAACCAACTGCTGTGGGCCTCGGACGACCGCCTCGTGTTTCCCTGGGAAGCCGACGGCTGGACACATCTCTACAGCGTGAGCACCGAAGGCGGGCCGACGACGCTCCTGACTCCGGGCCAGTTTGAGGTCGAATACGTCGCACCGTCGCGCGATACGCGCGAGGTTGTGTTCAACTCCAACCAGGGCGATATCGACCGGCGTCACTTGTGGAAGGTGGCGGCGGCGGGAGGGACGCCGGTTGCGTTGACGACGGGGCAGGGGATCGAGTGGGCTCCGGTCGAGACCAGCGACGGCAAGGCGGTCGCGTTCTTCCGCTCCGATGCACAGCGTCCGGGGCGGCCGGCTGTGCTGATCGAAAAGCAGGTTCGCGATCTCGATCCTTCCGCGATACCGGGCGGCTTTCCGGTTCAGCAGATAGTGACGCCGCAGCCGGTGACGTTCACCAGCACGGATGGGTTGACCATCCACGGTCAGTTGTTCCTGCCGCCAAACCGGCAACCGGGTCGCGCGCCGGCCGTGATCTTCTTTCACGGCGGATCGCGCCGCCAGATGCTGCTCGGCTGGCATTACATGTACTACTACAACAATGCCTACGCGCTGAACCAATATCTGGCGAGTAAGGGGTATGTCGTTCTCTCGGCCAATTACCGCAGCGGCATCGGGTATGGCCTGAACTTTCGGGAAGCGCTGCATTACGGGGGCACCGGCGCCAGCGAGTACAACGATGTGCAAGCTGCGGGGGCTTACTTGCGCGAGCGCACCGATGTCGATCCGGCGCGCATTGGCGTGTGGGGCGGGTCGTACGGCGGCTACCTCACGGCGCTGGCCCTCGCGCGTAATTCCGATACTTTTCGGGCCGGTGTCGATTTTCACGGTGTGCATGATTGGGCCAAAGAATGGGAACTGACGCCGAGCGATCCCGCTGCTAAACTCGCCTTCGATTCCTCGCCGATGGCATTCGTCGATGGATGGAAGTCGCCGGTGCTGCTGGTCCATGGCGATGATGACCGCAATGTTCAGTTCGGACAGACGGTGACCCTGACGGACGCCTTGAGAAAACGTAAGGTGGAATTCGAAGATTTGATTTTCCCCGACGAGATCCACGATTTCCTCCTGTTCCGTCACTGGCGGGAAAGTTACGAAGCGGCCGCTCGATTTTTGGACCGTCATTTATCCCGCTAGCTCCTCATAGCAACGAGGCAAGTAAAATTAATAGAATTTACATGCTGTTACCGGCCCGCATCGGTTATACTGCGAGGAACCAGTGGGGTGTGTGTGTTCCGACGACTGTTGATTGCCTCGATATTGCCCGCCAGAGGCCTTGGGGATTCGACAAAATCTCGTTCTGGCATAGTGCCTCCAGGCGCAAAACGAGCACCTGCGCTGCTAGGCAGGTAGGCGTTTGCTACGTTGGGTTCCCAATGGAGCCATTACCGGAAGGCACCTGAATCGAGCGGGAGCTCATTCCTCCTCGTCTTGACACACCCATCGCTCGGTGGTGATACTGACAGGCGATAGATATCGCACTTAGTCGTCGAGGGGGTCAGAATGCGTAGAGAGGCCGCTGTTATTCTCTGGGTCGTAGTCTTTTTTCTAACCGCCGTTCCTTTGACTGCGCAGACAGCCGCGCTGGTTGGCACGGTGAAAGATCAACAGGGCGCTGCCATGCCTAAGGTCAGCGTTACCCTCACCGGAGAGCAGACCGGAGTCAGTCAGACTACAACTACCGACGCCGCCGGCGACTACGAGTTCTCCACGGTACGCCCCGGCAGCTACAAGCTGCAGGTAATGCAGAAAGACTTCCAGACCTTCGTCCAGTCTGGCATCGTGCTCGAGGTGGACGCACGCATTCGCGTAGACGCTGTCATGCAGGTTGGCCAGACCTCGACGATCATCGACGTCGCAGTGCAGGCCGCCACCGTGCAGACCGAAACCTCCGCTATGGGCTCGGTCGTCGAAACCAAGAAGATCGTGGAGCTTCCGCTCAACGGGCGCTTCTTCCTCGACCTCGCCTTAATGCAACCCGGCACTGTCGTCCCCAGCACCAACAACCGCACCTTTCTGGCCGTGCCCAGCGGAATAGGCATCTCCGGCATCAACGCCTCCGGCACCCGTGAGGATTCCACCAACTACGTCGTCGACGGCATCAACCTCAGCGACATGGTGCAGAACCAGATCACCTTCCAGCCCAACATTGACATGATCCAGGAGTTCAAAGTCCAGACGAACGCCTTCTCCGCCGAATACGGACGCAACGCCGGTATCATCATTAACGGCATTTCCAAGTCGGGCACCAACAGCGTGCACGGCACGGTCTACGAATTTGTCCGTAACAGCGTCTTCGACGCCAAAAATTACTTCGATCCCGCGGGTAAGATCCTGCCGTTTAAGCGCAACATCTTCGGCTGGAGTGTCGGCGGTCCCATCATCAAGAACAAGACGTTCTTCTTCCACAGTTACGAAGGCCGCCGCGGCCGCGAAGTCGCAACCCTGAATACGGTCGTTCCGACCGGTGCCCAGCGCGCCGCCGTCACCGATCCCGTCATCCAGAAACTGATCGGGCTGATCCCCGCAGCCAACGACGCGACCGGCACTCACTTCGTCGGCTCCAACCCGCGGCAGCGCACGCTCAATCAGGAGACCGGTCGCATCGACCACAGCATCAGCGCCCAGAATTTCCTCTTCGGCAGTTTCATCATCAACCGCGATGAACGCACCGAGCCCACTCTGCAGGGAAACAATCTGCCCGGCTTCGGCGACCTGCGTCCAGCCAAACGTCTCCTCGTCACACTGGGCGATACCGAGGTCTTCCGCCCCAACCTCACCAACGAATTTCATGCCGGGTTGAACCGCGTCTTCATCACCTTCGCCCCGGTCTTCAACGGCAGCCCGTCTTCGTTTGGAATTACGTCGCCCTCCAGTGTGACGCCCGAAATTGAGGTCGCCAACATCGGCACCGGCAATCCATGGTTCGGCGGCATCGCCGGCTTCCCTCAGGGCCGCGGCGATACCCTCTTCCAGTACTCGGATTCGCTTGCCTGGATTAAAGGCAAGCATACGA
The DNA here is from genome assembly GCA_035295805.1 of Bryobacteraceae bacterium. Classification (GTDB taxonomy): domain Bacteria; phylum Acidobacteriota; class Terriglobia; order Bryobacterales; family Bryobacteraceae; genus PSRJ01. Next base: position 17,721 of record DATGII010000115.1, read on the forward strand.
TTAAGTTTGGGGGGGAATATCGCCGCTTCCGCAACAATAACTTCAACGGCGGCACAGGCGGCGAGATCCGCTTCCCCTCGCTGAACGCCTTTCTCCTCGGCCAGCCATCGCAGGACATCGAGAGCTCGTTACCGGTCACTCCGGGCCTACGCGTGAATGCCATCGGAGCGTTCGTCCAAGATGATTTCAAAGTCTCATCGCGGCTCACCATGAACTACGGGCTGCGCTGGGAATATAACGGTGTTCCGAGCGAGGTTCACGACCGCCTCAGTGTCTTCAACTTCAGCACCGACGTCCTCAGCCGCATCGGCACCAATGGCGTCAATGAGGTCTACCACAAGCACTTCACCAATTTCGGCCCGCGTCTGGGATTCGCTTGGGATCCCTTCGGCCATAGCAAGACCGTGATACGCACCGGCGTCGGCTTGTACTATGACCAGCCGGTTACGAATATGGTGTCGAACCTGGGTTCCAATCCGCCCTTTTCCCAATCCGTCAACATCACCCAGAACATCAACCTGGCAACGCCGTTCAACTCACCCCCCGGCGTAGGCGCCGCGCTCTCGGTCATCGATCCCAATTTCATGAACGGCCGCGTTCTCTCTTACAATTTCAACGTGCAGCACGAAATCTGGGGCACTCTCTTCCAGGTCGCCTACGTCGGCAGCCAGGGCAGGCATCTGCGGCTGATCGGCGATCTCAATCAGGGTATTGGCGGTAAGCGCCCTATAGCTACGTTCACATCTATCAGCGCCGCAGGCGTTGCCGTCCCAAACTCGACCGGCGGCGCGATGACCGGGTCTGAATCCGTTTCGAACTCCAACTACAACGGAATGTGGCTGAGCGCGGAAAAGCGTTTTTCCAAAGGCCTGACCTTCAACGCCTCTTACACCTTCTCGAAATCCATTGACAACAACTCCGTCGGCAGCTCGAATGCGCAGGCACAGAACATGTACAATCTGGCTGCCGAGCGCGCTCTTTCGGATTTCGACGCCCGCCATCGCTTCGTTCTCAGCGGTATCTATCTGTTGCCATTCAAGTGGGAGCAGAACGGATTCACCAAGCGCCTCGCGGATGGCTGGAGTTTGTCTCCCATAGTCAATCTCCAATCGGGCAGCCCGTTCAGCCCGATCGTGCCTACGGCCGATCCCAGCAGTTTAGAGACGCTCGACCGGCCGAACGTCGTACTCGGCCAGTCGCTCTACGTCGTGAATCCTACGCCCCTCCAGTGGTTGAACAAGGCTGCATTCTCGATCGCGCCCCCCGGTGTTTTCGGCAACGCCGGTCGCAACATCCTCACCGCACCCGGTTTCGAAGACATCGATTTCGCCATCTCCAAAACCACCGCGATCAAAGAGCGCGTCGGCCTGCAATTCCGCGCCGAGGCTTTCAACCTTTTCAACCACCCGAATTTCGGGCAGCCGTCGAACAGCATGACGGCCGCCAACTTCGGTCAGATCACGGCAACCCGCACGGCTCGCGGCGACCTCGGCAGTTCCCGGCAGTTGCAACTAGGAATGAAACTGATCTTCTGATCGGAGCGAGTATCTCGCGGCTGGTGTGCTGGTTTGATACGATTATCGCCGGCCTGTTTTGGCCTACGTCGCGCCATCGGCGACTCCGGATCGGCGCGCCAGATTCAACTGGCTCTGAAGCTGATCTTTTAACGGTGTGCCGGCCTAGTGCGCCCAGGGGATTCCGAGCATGACGGTCAGATTCCAGACCACCAGGGCGCCGTACCAATACGTGATCCAGCGGACGATGTGATCCTTTTTCAGATAGAGGCACATGCCGGCCAGGCTCAGCGCAAACAGCTTCGAGAGCACCACGCCAACCGCCGGGCCGAAATGCATCAGCACGCGAATGAACGGGCTGGCTTCGGACGCGCCCAGGCGGAATCCCACCAGCGTGGTGAGCAGGTCGAGCACTTGCAGGTATATGAAAATGTAAATAACGGCCATTCGTTTTTGTCCGGTTTGGATCTCGGCGTCTTGCAAAACTGATTCTAATCGGATGTACTTGCATTTGTATGTACGGGGCGTACCAGCCGGGGTTTGGGACATTCGATGTACCGGACGTCCGGCCCAGGATTCGCCCTAGTACCAGCTACACTAAGTCTATGAGCAGAAGGCTTTGGTTTCTGTTCGCCTGGTTGGTATCCGGGTTTTTCACGCTTCCCGGCATGCTTTCGGCGCAGACAGCCTGCGCGAACACGCCTGCTTATTCGACTTGCGAGATGGTGTTCGAGCTGAGTGAGGCCGAGGCGGCGGCTCATGCGGACCCCTATGTCAACGTTGACCTGAAGGCCGAATTCCGGTCGCCGCGCCACCGCACGTTCCTGCAGCCGGCCTTCTGGGATGGAGGCCGCCGCCTGGTGATCCGATTCGCGCCCACAGAGCCGGGCGATTGGGATTACCGGCTCACCAGCAACATCGCCGCTTGGGAAGGCAAAACGGGGACGTTTACGGCCGCGGCGTCCGAGGCTCCCGGATTCGTGCGCGCCGCCAACGTCCATCACTGGGCCTACACGGAGCGGCTCCTGCCGCATCTTTGGATGGGCGCCACGGAATTGAATTTCGGCGATCTGGATGACGCCGCGTTCCGCGCCGTGGTGGATGCCCGCGCTGCGCAAAAATTCACGCATCTGCGCGGCTTGGTTTTGGGAACGGGGGCCAACGCCGGATTCTCTGTGACCCATCAACCGGATCTCGCGCGCTTCCGCCGTCTCGATGAGCGCGTGCGCTACATCAATCAAAAGGGCATGGTGGCCGATCTGGTTCTAGCCGCCGATCCGGCGCAGTTGACGCAGCTGTTTCCGAATCGGGAAGACCGCCGGCGCCTGGTGCGGTACGTGGTGGCCCGCTATGCTCCCTTCAACGTGACCTGGCAAGGAGCTGAGTCCTGGGAGAGCGTGGTGGATGGGCGCGCCATTTTGAGAGATATCGGCGGCTGGCTGAAGGAAGCCGACCCCTATCAGCACCCGCGGACCAGCGGTGCTAGTGTCACGTCGGCGCCGCTGCTGGAAGATCATTGGATGGATTTCGCCAGTTACGGCACAGCCGACGATAACGTCGGAGCCGTCGAGCACCAGCTCTACGCGGTGCCGTTTGTGAATCTCGAGTTCGCGCGCGAGGACAGCGGGGCCGGGAAGAGCGGCCCCAATGACGCCGACACCGCGACCTTCCGCCACCGCCTTTGGAATGCGACGATGGACGGTCAGTACGTGACTTACGCCAATACCGGTTCCGGCTCGCAATATGTCAATGCGCCCGGCGCCAAACAGATGGGCGTCTGGTTCGATGTGCTGTCCGATACCCGGCATTGGGAGTTGGAGCCGTATTTTGACGTTGACGGCGGCCGCGCTGTGGCGTTGGAGGGCGTCGAGTATCTGGTCTATGTCGAGAAGCCGGGGCCAGTCGAAGTCACCGTCGAAAAGCACGGATATGATGTGCTGTGGATCAATCCGATCGACGGCGAAATCACGAGGCAGAAGTTCAAAGGCGATCATTTCACCGGCGAGCCGCCCGATAAATCGCACGACTGGGTGCTTCACGTGGTTCGTGAAGGGCGCGTCGAAAGCATGAATAAGTCGTATAAGTTCGAATCGCGCGAAATCGCTCTGCAGGAAATCGATCAGAACAGCGATAAAGTGCCGTTCACGATCGAACAGCCGGCTGGCGACCTGACCGTCGGCAAGCCCGCGCCGTACGGCATCAAGATCAAGCGCGAGACCCGTGCCACCCGTTCCATGATGTGGCTGTGGACCGGCGAAGTGCCCGCCGATGGCCAGGGCTATCGCGTGCTGGCGACTGGCGCCAAGGGCTCGATGCAGGTGCCGTCCGGTATTGCCAAGAACTATCCTTGCGTGCTCAGCGTGCGCTTGTACGGCATGAATGCGAATGGAAAGGTGTACGCGCTCGATAAGGCGTTTCAGCTGACGCGGTGAACCCCCTGCTGCTCGCGGTCGATACCACGCATGAATTTGGCAGCCTGGCGCTGGCGCGCGGCGAGCAAATTCTGGAAGAAGTCTCGCTGCACGCGCCCGGCGGTTTCGCGCACATCCTCTATGGCCATCTCGAGCAGCTTTTGCACAAGCATGGCGTGAGTCTCGATCAAATCGAGTGTTTTGCCGCGGCCTCGGGTCCGGGCTCATTCACCGGGGTGCGGGTCGGCTTGGCCTGTATCAAGGGATTGGCCGAAGCGTCCGGCAAACCCGCCCTTGCAGTTTCGAATCTCCGCGCGCTTGCCTGGTTCGGAACGGCGCTTCGGCGAGCGGTGGTCCTGGATGCGCGCCGCGGCGAAGTGTACGCCGCGGTGTATGCCTCGAGCGGCGAAGTGATGGTTCCGGAAACAGTCGCCGCGCCGGCGGCCTGGCTCTCCGCGTTGCCCGACTGGGAGCTGGAATTCATTTCCACGGATTTTACGCCCTTTTGCGAAGCGTTCGCCGGCACTCGCTTCGAAAATGCCCGGCGCACCCTGGCGCCTCGCAACCTGGCGCGGGCCGTCGCCCGGATTGCGTGCGGCCGCTTCCAGGCAGGGGCCGCGCAGGATCCGGCTGCCCTCGACGCCAACTATGTCCGCCGCTCCGACGCCGAGTTGTTCTGGAAGGATTGAACCCGGGCATGTCGCTCCGCTACCGTCTCGAAAGTTACTTCGAGTTCAAGGCGCTCGGGACCAACTGGCGCACCGAAATCCTCGCCGGCTTCACCACGTTCATGACGATGGCATACATCGTCTTTGTGAACCCTTCGATCCTCCATCAGACCGGCATGCCGTTGGCGGCGGTGACCGCCGCCACCTGTATTTCCGCGGCGGCCGGCAGCCTGTTAATGGGGGCGTTCGCCAAATATCCGATTGCGCTGGCCCCCGGCATGGGGCTTAACGCTTATTTCACCTATACCGTGGTAAAAGGCATGGGAGTGGCTTGGCAGGCGGCGCTCGGCGCCGTCTTAATCTCCGGCCTCGCTTTTTTCGTGCTGACGCTACTGGGCGTGCGGCAACTCATCATCTCGGCGATTCCCTACGAACTGTATTCGGCGGTTGCCGCCGGTGTGGGGCTGTTCATCGCCCTGATTGGGTTCCGGAACTCGGGTATTATCGTGCCGAGCCCCTCGACGACGGTCACGCTCGGCAACCTGCGCTCCCCGGGAACCGCGCTGGCGGTTTTTGGCTTGCTGCTGATTGCTTCGCTGCTGGCCTGGCGCGTGCGCGCCGCTATGGTGATCGGGATTTTGACCACCACCGCGATCGGTCTGGTAATCGGTGTCGCTCAGTGGTCGCCGCATTCTTATGCACTCGTCGATCTTGCGGCAACGGCCGGCAAGCTGGATGTGCGGGCCACTCTCCGGTTCGGATTCCTCGAGATTGTATTCGTATTCCTTTTCATCGATCTGTTCGATAACATTGGCACGCTGCTGGCCGTCGGCAAGAAAGCCGGGCTGTTCGACCATGCCCGTGAGATCCCGCGCGTCAACCGGATCCTGCTCTCCGACGCCGCCGCCACCATCATCGGCTCCCTCACGGGGACGTCCACGGTGGTGAGCTACATCGAGAGCGCCGCTGGCGTAGCGGCAGGTGGTCGCAGCGGCGTAACCGCGATTGTGACCGGTCTGCTGTTCGTGGCGGCATTGTTCGTCGCGCCACTGGTTGGCGCGATACCGGACGCCGCGACCGCACCGGCTCTCATCGTAGTGGGCAGCCTCATGATGACGGTGGTCCGCGAAATCGATTGGCATGACGCCGAGATTGCCATCCCGGCGTTTTTGACCATGCTCGCCATTCCGCTCACTTTTAGCATTGCCAACGGCCTGGCTTTCGGCTTTACCGCCTATACCGTGCTGAAGCTGGCGCGCGGCAAATTCCGCGAAGTCAACTGGCTGGTCTACATCCTGACAGCGCTATTCGTCGCGCGGTTCGTGTACCTGTCGCAAGGCTAGCGCGGGCCGGCCGTGCGATCCTGGAGGCATGGCGGATCGATCGCTGCGGGTGCTCGAAAACGTGGACGGCCCGTTCTTCGTCGATTCGAGCTGTATCGATTGCGACACGTGCCGCCAGCTGGCTCCCGCCACGTTCGCGGATCAAGGCGAGCATTCCTACGTGCGGACTCAGCCTCGTGATCCCGCCGAAGAGGAGGCTGCCGCGCGCGCTCTGGTTGCGTGTCCTACCGGCTCGATTGGCACATCCGACAAGCGCGCCGCTGCCCGGGCCGTCGCCGATTTCCCTCTCGAGCTTGCGCCCGGCGTCTTCTATTGCGGATTCAACTCGCCGAAATCCTATGGGGGCAACAGCTACTTCATCGCGCATCCGGCCGGCAACTGGCTTATCGACTCGCCGCGCTACGCCGAGCCGCTGGCCCGCCGTATCGACGAGCTCGGCGGCCTTCGATGTATTTTCCTGACGCATCGCGATGACGTTGCCGACGCGAAGCAGTGGGCGGCCCGTTTCGGCGCCACGCGCATCATTCACCGCTTGGAACTGGCTTCCCAGCCTGGCGCCGAGCGGGTCCTCGAAGGCTTTGAGGCCCGGGAACTGATTCCCGGCTGGGTTGCGATTCCAACCCCGGGACACACGCGCGGCCATTGCGCATTGCTGTACCGGGACACATACCTCTTCACGGGAGATCACCTCGCCTGGGACCGGGAACATAATGCTCTGCACGCTTCCCGCGATTACTGCTGGCATTCGTGGCGGCAGCAGACCGATTCCCTGGCGCTGCTCGAACGGTATTCGTTCGAGTGGGTGCTGCCGGGGCACGGTCAGCGCGTCCGGCTTTCTCGCAAGCAGATGCACCTCGAACTCCGCCTGCTCCTGGATCAGGTGCGGCCCCGGCGCGAGCCGGTCGCGGCACAGCCGTTTTAAATCCCCCGCGCAGCCGCGGTATGGATGCTTACGGTTGCAATGATCTTTTCCGCCCAATCTTTCGTACATAGGACTCCGGCATGCCAAGACTGCGGCATGCGTTTGGAGACGATTCTCGTCGTGGATGACAACCTGGCGGCCCGCCGCCTGATGCGCATCGTTCTGGCTCAGGAAGGCTACCGGGTGCTGATGGCCAAGGACCTCGACAAAGCGCTCACCCTGTGCCGCGGCCGAATCCACTTTGATCTCCTCATCGTCGAAGCAATCCTTCGTACCATGCGCGGCAAACTGGTGGCGGAGTGCTTCAACGAACTCAGGCCGGGAGTGCCGATCCTGTACACCTCCGGCCGTCCGCTCGCGGAATTGATCGAGGAGGGCCTGGTCGATCCCCGATCGCTTCAGCACGGCAAGGCGCATTTCATCCAAAAGCCGTTTACCGTGAAAGGATTGTTGCAAACAGTTTCACAGATACTGGAGCCGCGAGAACCAATACGACAGACAGCCCGCGGACAATGAAGGTGATGTCAATTCAGCCGGTGCCGCTGTGACACCGGGCGCCCGAGCGTTTGGTTGGAGACAAAAATGCACTTGTCCCAATCGGATCGAACCATGAGCGAAGTAGTGGTCATTACAGGAGGCTCCGCGGGAGTGGGGCGGGCGGTGGCGCGCGAGTTCGGGCGCCGCCAGGCGCGGGTGGCACTGATCGCGCGCGAGTCAGAGCGGCTTGAATCAGCCAAACGCGAAATCGAGGAAATGGGAGGCCGCGCTCTCGCGTTGCCGCTGGATGTGGCCGACCCCGACGAGGTCGAGCAGGCGGCGGCCGAGGCAGAGCGCGAGCTGGGGCCGATCGATATCTGGATTAATAACGCGATGGCCACCATCTTCGCGCCCTTTGCGGAAATCACCGCCGCGGAGTTTCGCCGCGTCACGGAAGTCACTTACCTTGGTTTTGTGTATGGCACCATGGCCGCGCTGCGCCGTATGCGGCAGCGGAATCGCGGAACCATCGTGCAGGTCGGCTCCGCGCTGGCGTATCGTTCGATCCCGTTGCAATCGGCGTATTGCGGCGCCAAGCACGGCATCGTTGGATTCACCGACTCGCTGCGCTGCGAGCTGATTCACGATCACAGCGCGATTCATCTCACGATGGTGCATCTGCCGGCGATGAACACTCCGCAGTTCTCGTGGTGCCGGACCAGGCTTCCCAATCAACCGCAGCCCGTCCCGCCGATTTTCGAACCCGAGGTGGCGGCCCGCGCCATCTATTGGGCGGCTCATCAGCGCCGGCGTGAATTGTACGTCGGATTTCCGACCTCGGTGGCGATCTACGGCCAGGAACTCGCGCCAGGTTTTGCCGACCGGCACCTCGGCCGCACCGGTTACGAATCGCAGCAGACCGGCGAGCCCGTGCCTCCCAACCGCCCCGACAACCTGTTCGAGCCCGTCTCCGGAAACTGGGCTGCCCACGGTGTGTTTAGCAGCCGTGCGGCGGCGTCCAGTCCGGCGACCTGGCTCGAACGGCACCGCGGGGCGGCCGGCACTGTACTGGCGGGACTCGGATTGTTCGCGTTGGCCGCGGTTCGGTTCAGGCGAAGCTGACGGTCCTGAGAGAGGCCTATCCGGCTACGCGGATTCCTTGGCGTTCGGCTTCGCGCCTCAGGGCATGATCCGCTGTGAGGAATGCCGCATCTTCGCGCCGCGCGAGCGCCAGATAAAACATGTCATAAGTCGGTCTCCTTGTGGTTCGCGCCAATAGAAACGCTTCCCGGTGTACCTGCTCGCAAGGGACGAGGGTGTCGATGAAATGAATGGCGGAATCGATCCATTGATCGCAGATATCCAGGCCCAAGTTCTCGAGTTGATGATATTTCCACACCGTATTTATCACTTCGGCCACGAACAGATCGGGGGCGAGTACTTCATCTGCGGATTCCAGGTGCTCGGCGAAACTCCGGGCTTTAGCTCGGCTCATCACGGTCGTGATCGCGGCGCTCGCGTCTAATACCACCCTCATCGTTGCCTATCTTTCCGGATAAGCCGGGCGGGATCGCTCATTCTGCCCGCGGGCACCGGCGCAGCCTCGCGAAGCGCTCTTATAACCTCTTGCCGTCGCGTCTTCGCGTCGAGTCCGGTACTCAATCCGCGTGCGAGGACCGCAATCGCCTGCTGGGATAAACTGCGTCTCTCGCTTTCGGCCTGTTTCTCCAAGAGCCGGTAGATATGGTCCGGAACGTCCCTCATTTGGATCAGCGGCATACAACTAAATTATAGGGTGAAATGCAAAATGCTGCAAAATGCAAACACAGGTAATTTGCAGCGCCGCCTGGCGCAATCAGGCCGATCGCTGCTCTAGACGGCATCGCGAACCCTATGTGACAATAAAATATCGAACCCATGAACAACTTGCAGTCTGTGCCACCGGTGTTTGAAGCGCCGGCGCTGGAAGAGGAAATCCTTATATTTTGGAGGGATTCCCAGGCTTTTGAGAAGCTGCGCCGGCTTCGCGAGGGCAAGCCGCTTTTCCGCTTCATCGATGGCCCCATTACCGCCAACAATCCCATGGGCGTGCACCACGCCTGGGGCCGCACTCTCAAAGACGTCTTCCTGCGCTATCAGGCCATGACCGGCCACTCGGCGAAGTATCAGAACGGATTCGATTGCCAGGGCCTTTGGGTGGAGGTTGAAGTGGAGCGCTCGCTTGGCTTCAACGGCAAGCCTGATATCGAGCGCTTCGGTCTCGACAATTTCTCCCGCCAGTGCCGCGAGCGGGTGGAAAAATACGCAAAAGTAATCACCGAGCAGTCCGCCCGCCTTGGGATGTGGATGGATTGGGACCACTCCTATTACACGCACCTCGATTACAACATCGCCGGAATCTGGGCGTTTCTGAAGGAGTGCCGGAAGCGGGGCTGGCTCTATCAGAGCGGCCTGCCGATGCCCTGGTGCTGGCGCTGCGGCACCAGCCTCTCCGAGCATGAAATGGCCGGCTCGCACAAGGACCTCGAGCACCTCTCGGTCTACGTAATGGCGTCCCTCAAATCGAACCCGAACCGGCGCCTGCTGCTCTGGACCACGACACCGTGGACGCTCGCCGCCAACGTCGCGGCCGCCGTCAATCCCGAACTCACCTATGTCGAGCTCAGCTCGCACCATTGGAATCACACGCTCATCGCCGGTAAGGAAGCGCTCGGTAAGCTGAAGGAGTTCCATCCCAAGGTCGAACGCGAGTTCCCCGGCTCGGAGCTGATCGGCGAAGAATACGAGCCCTTCTTTCCGGAACTGCCGCAGCAAAGTTCCATCGGGCACAAGGTAGTGCCGTGGAAGGATGTCGACGCCGTCGAAGGTTCCGGCATTGTTCACATCGCTCCCGGCTGCGGCCGGGAAGACCACGAACTCGGCAAAGAACTGGGCCTGCCCGCGCTCTCGCCGGTGGATGGCAACGGTCACTACCTCCCCGACTACGGCTGGCTCGCCAACAAGCATGCCGCAGACGTCGCGCAGGATATTTCGTACGCTCTGAAGGAATCCGGTAAGCTGCTCAAGGCCGAGATGTACACGCACAGCTATCCGGTGTGCTGGCGCTGCAAGACGGAGCTGATTTTTCGCCTCGTCAACGAGTGGTTTATCAGTTGTTTCGAGATCCGGCCGCAGATGCTCGAAGCCGCCAAGACCGTGCAGTGGATTCCCGATTACGTCGGCAAATCCATGGAAGACTGGCTCACCAACATGGGCGATTGGTGCATCTCGCGCAAGCGGTATTGGGGCCTGCCGCTGCCGTTTTACATCTGCCCGCAATGCAGCGAACTCACGGTGGTCGGTTCCAGGCAGGAATTGCGCGACTTGGCCGTCGATCCGGCCGCGGTCGACCGTCTCCCGGAGTTGCACAGGCCCTGGATCGATGACGTGCGCATCCGCTGCCCCAAATGCTCGGCGGAAACACCGCGCGTGATCGAAGTCGGGGATTGCTGGCTCGATGCCGGAATCGTGCCCTTCAGTACCCTGGGCTATTTTGACGATCGGGAAAAATGGCAGCGCGCCTATCCCGCCGAGTGGGTGAGCGAGATGCGCGAGCAGGTCCGCCTCTGGTTCTACTCCATGCTCTTCATGAGCGTGACCCTGCAAGGCCGCTCTCCGTACGAAAGAGTCTTGTCCTACGAGTCGGTCGTCAGTGAGGAGGGCACACGCTTTTCCAAGACCGGCTTCATGATCCAGTTCGACGACGCCGTCAACAAAGTCGGCGCCGACCCCATGCGCTACCTGTTCTGCGCCCGCCCGGTTACGGTAAACATGCGGTTCAGCTACAAATTGGCTGACATGGCCGCGCGCAAAATCGCCGACCTCTGGAACATCTACACGTTCCTGGTAAATTACGCGATCATCGATCAACCCGATTTGTCCAGGCCGGTTCCGCCGGAAGCTCTGCAGGTAACCGATCGCTGGCTGCGCGCCCGTACCGCCGTGATGCTCGATGATGTCAAGCGCGGCTATGAAGCCTATGACACGCCCTCGGTCATCAGGGACATCGAGCAATACCTCGATGATGTCTCGAACTGGTACGTGCGCGTCAGCCGCCGCCGCTTCTGGCGGAGCGGCCACGAAGCCGACAAGCACGCGGCATATAGCACTCTGCTGGCGTCCTTGCGCGCGACTACGTTGGCTCTGGCGCCCATCATCCCGTTTGTCACCGAGAAAATCTGGCAGAACGCCGTTCGCGGTCTGGACCCGCAGGCGGCCGAATCGGTGCACCACGCCGATTGGCCCGAAATTCCCGCCGATTGGCGCGACGATGCCCTGTTGCAGCGCACTGAGACGGTCCGCAACGTGATCCGCCTGGGCCTGAAAGTGCGCGCCCAGACCAGCATCCGCGTGCGCCAGCCTCTGCAGGCCGCCTCTGTCGTTTCCACGGGTAACAAACGCGCGGCCGTCGAAGAACAGAGTTCCCTCATTCAAGCGGAATTGAACGTCAAGGAACTGCGCTGCGTCGCTGATGCCGGAGCCTTCTTTCAGCAGGCTTTGAGAGTCGATTGGAAAGCCGCCAACGCCCACTTCCGGCGCGATGCGGCCCGCTTCCGTCAATCCTTCGAATCGTTGGACGATACCGGCCGCACCGCGCTGGCCACTCAAATCGCGGCCGGCGGCGAGGTTCAGGTGGATGGTTTCGAGCAGCCGGCCCCGGCCGCGCTCTTCCGCATGGAACGCGCCCCCCATCCGCGCTACGGCGTAGCCGAGGAAGGCGACGCACTCGTGGCTCTCGATCTCGAACTTTCCGATGGGCTGAAAAGGGAAGGTCTCTCCCGTGACTTGGTGCGCCATCTGCAGGTCATGCGAAAAGAGGTCGGCCTTTCGGTGAGCCAGCGCATCGAACTCGGCCTCATTACCGAAAGCTCCGAGCTCCAGCTGGCCGTCTGCGAGCATCGGGACTATATCATGGACGAAGTCTTAGCCACAAAGCTTGAGACCGCCGCGCTGCAGGACCCGAACGCCAGGCAAAGCCTCGAAGTGGAAGGCCACCTCGTCCAGGTGACCATGAGGTGGTAGCGGGGCAGGCTTCCAGCCTGCCTTTTTAATGATCCCGCTCCGTGACTAACTCCGTCACCGACAGCAACGCGCGCTGGTACGGCGACTCCGGAAATTCGCCGATGATGCGCCGCGCCTTGTCGGTGAACGCCTGTGCCCGCTCTTTCACGCGCTCGATGCCCCGGTACTTTTCGAGCAACGACAGAATGCGCGCAAACGGCACCTCTTCGTAATCGCGCCGCCGCAGAATATTCTCCACCAGCCGTCGCTCGTCGCCGGACGCGCACTCCAGAGCGTACACCAGCGGCAGCGTGACTTTGCCTTCGCGCAGATCTCCGCCCACCGGTTTGCCCAGCGTCTTTTCCCGAGCCGTGAAGTCCAGCACATCGTCCACCAGCTGGAAGGCCATGCCCAGATTCCAAGCGTACTCGGCCAAGTGCTCCTGTGATTGCGATTCCGCGCCTCCGGCCAGCGCACCGAGCTTGGCGCATACCGAAAAAAGGCACGCCGTCTTCCGGTCGACCAGCTCCATACAGTCCGCTTCGCTCACGTCGATGCGGCCGATCCGCTCCAGCTGCAGCAGCTCGCCTTCCACCATCATCTGCGTCAGCCCGATCAGCAGGTCGAGAATCTGAAAGTTCCGCTCGCGCAGCGCGATCTGAAATGCCTGCATGTAGAGCCAGTCGCCCGCCAGAACACAGGTGTGATTGCCCCATTTCATGTTGGTGGATGGGCGGCCGCGCCTGGTCTGCGCCGCGTCAATCACATCGTCGTGAACCAGGGTGGCGGCGTGAATCATCTCCACCACCGCGCCGAGCTGGATCGCGCACGGCCCGGCGGTGCCCACCAGCTTCGCCGAAAGCAGCACCATCGAGGGCCGCAGCCGCTTGCCGCCGCTTGATTGCAGGTATTGTCCGATGGCGGTGACCGCGTCCACCGAGGCCACCGATTCCAGCGTGATCTTCTTTTCGACCTGGTCCAGTTCTTCCTGGATCAGGTCGAACACCTCGCGCGCCGTCAGGACCTGCCCTAGCTTTCCCAAATTCATTGGAAGCAACCAGTTTACTCGTTCAGGGCCGCGCGCCGCAAACAGAGGCGCTCGAAATTCCCGGTGGTCTGTTCGGCAACTACTTCCGGCGGAATCCCACGCACGTCCGCCAGCCGCCGCACGGTTTCCACCAGGAACGCCGGCTCGTTGCGTTTTCCGCGCATCGGCACCGGCGCCAGATACGGGCAATCGGTTTCGACCAGCAGCCGGTCTTCCGGCGTGATGCGCGCCGCCTGCCGGACTGCCTCGGCCTTCGGAAATGTGAGCACGCCGCCAAACGCCAGGTGGAAGCCGCGATCCAAAGCCTGCCGCGCCTGCTGTTCGTCACCCGTGAAACAATGCATGATTCCTCCGCCTTGCCACCGCTCACCGAGGACCGCCAGCGTGTCTTCCCAGGCTTCGCGCGTGTGGATGACCACCGGCAAACCGGCTTCCGCCGCAATCTCCAGTTGCCGTTCAAACACCCTGCGCTGTACGTCGCGCGGCGAAAAATCGTAGTGATAATCGAGCCCGATCTCTCCCAGCGCCCGAACCTTCGGATGCCGCGCCAATTTCCGCAGCCTGACGAATGTCTCCTCCGCCGCCTTCGCCGCGTCGTGCGGGTGCACCCCCACGGTCGCGTACATACACGCATGCCGATCCGCGAGCCGGATCGCCGCTTCCAGATCGGGCGGGCCGCCGCCCGTCCCGATCGCCATTAAGGTTTCAACTCCGGCGGCCCGGGCGCGCGCGATCGTCTCTTCCCGGTCCTGGTCGTACTGTTCGTCATCCAGATGACAATGCGAATCGACCAGCCTCACTTCAGGCGCGCTCCGACGGGAATGTCTTCGTGGAATCCCGCCAGCACGGGCTTGCCGCCCTCGACCGAGGCGGCCACGATCATCCCGTTCGACGTAAGCCCGCGCAGCTTGCGCGGCTGCAGATTGGCTACGATCACCACCTTGCGGTTGATCAACTGCTCCGGTTTGTATGCTTCGGCAATGCCGGCGACAATCGTGCGCGGCTCGCCTTCGCCCAGGTCGACCTTGAGGTGCAACAGCTTGTCGGCGCCTTTCACCGGCTCGGCCGACAGCACCATCCCAACCCGCAGTTCCACCTTTGCGAAATCGTCGATCGCGATCTTCGGAGCTTCCGGCGCCGCTTCGGCCTTCGGCGCCTCCACGGTCTTGCCGAGCAGCGCATTCTGTTCCGCCGTCGCCGCTACTTCCAGCTCGCGCATTTTCTCGATCGCGGGCTTCGCCTCAATCCGCGGAAACACCGCCGCGGTTTCCCCGATCTTCTGGCCGGCCGGCAGTTGCCCCCATTTCAGGTTCGAAAGCCGCACCGATTCTATCGGCTCTGTCATTCCAAGCTGCGCCCAGATCTTCGGCGTCGATTGCGGCATGATCGGATAGAGCAGGGCAGTCGCGATTCGCAGCGCTTCGGCCGCGGTGTGTAGCGTGGCATCGAGTTCGGCCTCCGCGTCCGGCTGTTTCGCCAGCTTCCACGGCGCCTTTTGGACAATGAACTTATCGACCGCCGAAATCAGGTTCCAGATCGTTTCCAAGCCGCGCGAAAATTCGAACCGGTCAAACGCCGCCTCCGCCGCCGTCACCGTCTGGCCGGCAAGCGCCGCAATCTCGCGATCCGACCCGCCCGGGATCGCTCCGCCGTGATATTGCTGGATCATCGCGAGCGTCCGGCTGGCTAAATTCCCCAGTCCATTCGCCAGGTCGGAATTGTAACGGCCCACCAATGCGTCATAGCTGAAGCTGCCGTCCTGGCCGAAGACCACTTCCCGCAGCAGAAAATACCGGAGCGCGTCGACGCCCATCACTTGCCGGATCGGCTCGGGCCGCACGATGTTGCCGCGCGACTTGCTCATCTTGTCGTTCTCAAACAGCAGCCAGCCATGCGCGAAAACCCGCTTCGGGAGTTCCAGGCCGGCCGCCTTCAGAAAACACGGCCAGTAGATCGCGTGAAATCGGACGATCTCCTTGCCGATGATGTGCAGGTCCGCCGGCCAGAGATTTTTGCCGTCCACCGCGCTCATGTAGGTCGTCAGCGCGTCGAACCACACGTAGAAGACGTGCGGCGCCTCGCCTTCGACCGGAATTCCCCATTTGATATTGCTCCGCGTGATCGAGAGATCGGTCAAGCCGCTCTTCACGAACGATATTACTTCGTTGCGCCGCGTCTCGGGCTGGATGAAATCCGGCTGCTTCTCGTATAGTTCCAGCAGCCAGTTCTGAAACGCCGACAGCTTAAAGAAAAAATTTTCTTCCGTGATGGTCTCGGTCGGCCGTCCGCAGTCGGGACACGGATCCCCCGGCTTGGCATCGTTCACATAAAGGTTGTCGAAAATGCAGTATTGGCCCGTGTACGAACCCTTGTAGATATGCCCGTTCTCCCGGCACCGCTTGAAAAGCTCGTTCACCACCCTGGCGTGTTGCGGGCTCGTCGTGCGCTGGAAAAAATCGATCTCCAGCCCCATGCGCTTCCATTCTTTGGCGAATTCGGCGGCGATGACGTCGCAAAATTCACGCGGCGATTTCCCTGTTCGCTCCGCCGCCCGCTCGACATTTACGCCGTGCTCGTCCGAGCCCGTAGTGATAAATGCCTCGTAGCCCTGCATGCGTTTGAAACGCTTCCACAGGTCGGCGACGATGGTCGTGTACGCATGCCCGATATGCGGCGCGGCGTTCACGTAATAAATCGGTGTTGTGATGTAGTACTTCATCTTTTTTGTGCGAGGTAAGCCTGGTTGGCCGCCGCCAGAATCTCCCGCAGCGGCACGCCGGATTCGGCCGCCAGCTTGCGGCAATCTTCGTATTCCGGCGCGTAGGATCCTTCGCCCGATATTTTCATGCGCACGGTTCCGTACGCGGTGGCCACTTCCACGCACGAACGCTCCTGGACGCGCCGTTCGGCTGCGTAGATCCTCAGACCCAGCGTGGAAGTCTCCGCGAAAATCAGCTGCGCCAGCCTCTCCCGATCCTCCGGCCGCGCGATCACGCGCAGCAAATGGCCGGGCCGCCCTTTCTTCATGATCAGCGGCTGCAGTGCCGCGTCCAGCGCGCCCGCTTCCAGCAGCCGCTCCGCCGCATACGCCAGCACCTGCGGATTCAAGTCGTCGATGTTCGCTTCCAGGACGGCAACTTCCAGCGCTTCCCGCGCGCCGGTCGGCTCCCCAACAATCACCCGCAGCACATTGGCGTGCTCGGAAAAATCGCGGCTGCCCGCGCCATGGCCGGTCCGCGCAATCCTCATCGGCGGAAGCACTCCGTAGGCGCAGGCCAGAGTCGCCGCCACCGCGGCGCCGGTGGGTGTCGTCAGCTCAACCGCGGGGCCGCGCGCATAGACGGGCGCATTCCGCAGCAACAGCGCTGTCGCCGGCGCCGGCACCGGCAGCACGCCATGTTCCGTCTCCACCGTGCCGCTACCCACGTTCACGGCCGAGCAAACCACGCGATCTATGTCCAGCGAGTCGAACCCGACACACGCGCCCACGATGTCCGCGATCGAGTCCGCCGCGCCCACTTCGTGAAAGTGCACCTTATCCACGGGAATCTGGTGCACTTCCGCCTCCGCCTCTCCCAGTTTGCGAAATACCGCCTCCGCATGGCTTCGCGCCCGCGGTGAAACCCGGCTCTTCTCGATCATCTCGACAATCTGGGAAAGGTGCCGATGTGTTTTCGTCTCTTCGGCCGATACCAGGTATCGCGTGCCCGCGATCCCGCGCCGCTTCACCTTCTCGAACGAAACCACAGCCCCGGCTTCGAGAGACGCTACCGCATCGACGATGGCCAACTGGTCCGCGCCGGCATCCGCCAGCGCTCCCACCACCATATCGCCGCTGATTCCCGAAAATGCGTCCAGATAGCACGTCAAGGCCACGGTTTCTCCATTGTAGCGGGGCCCGTCAGCCGACGAATCGCAGATACGCGTAAACCACCGGCAGCGCGAACAGGGTGCTGTCCACGCGGTCGAGCATTCCCCCATGCCCCGGCAGCAGGGTGCCGCTGTCTTTGACGTTCGCGCCGCGCTTCATGGCCGATTCCGCCAGGTCGCCCACCTGTCCGGCAACATTGGCCGCTACTGTGACTGCCAGCACCTGCGCAACCGTCAGCCCGCCCACAAATCGCAGCAAATACCCTCCCGCGATCAACGCCGATGCCACCACCGACCCGGCCGCGCCTTCCCAGGTCTTCTTCGGACTGATCCGTTGCGCCAGCCGGTGCCGGCCCAGCCCGCGGCCCACATAATACGCGCCAATGTCGCCGGCCCAATTCACCAGCAGCGCGAACATCAGCCAGTGGGCATTGCGGTCTCGCAGCGGAATCGCGCATTTCCACGTGCCAAATATATAGACGATGCCCATTAACCGCAGCGCCGCTCCCGGCAGCGACGTCCCGAGGTTCTCGGCCCGCATCGCCAGCGCCAGCGACACCAGCGCGACCGCGGTCAGCAAAATCCAGGCATCGCGATCCACAACCAGCAGCAGCAAGCCCGCGCCGTACCCCATCGGCCCCGGAGCGCCGTATCCATAACCGGCCGCGATGCCGTCGAATTCCCGATAGCAGAGACACGCCACGCCCGCCAGGACCGCCAGAAATATCCAGAAATTGGCCCAAAGCACAACGTAGACAACAATAGGAATGAGAGCGAGCGCGGTAACAACCCGCTTCATGAGGGACGGAGTACTTCGATGAAGGCCTCGTCGCCGGGCTGCGGAACGTTCTGTGCCGTCGTGGGGCCGTCCGCCCCGGCGCTGAGTCCTCCGTAGCGCCGCTCGCGCTTCTGGTACTCCAGAATCGCCTGCAGCAGGTCGCGCCGTTTGAAATCCGGCCAGAGCGTCTCGGTTACGTACAACTCCGCGTAAGCGATCTGCCACAACAGAAAATTACTGATCCGCATCTCGCCCGAAGTCCGGATCAGCAGATCCGGATCGGGACAACTCGCGGTGTACAGGTTCGCGGAAATCAGTTCCTCGTCCAGCTTGAGCGTCGCCAGACGCCCATCCAGCCGGGCCACCTCGAGAATCGCATTCACTGCATCCACAATCTCAGCGCGGCCGCCGTAATTGATCGCCAGATTCACCAGCAGCCCGC
The DNA here is from genome assembly GCA_035295805.1 of Bryobacteraceae bacterium. Taxonomy (GTDB): domain Bacteria; phylum Acidobacteriota; class Terriglobia; order Bryobacterales; family Bryobacteraceae; genus PSRJ01. Next base: position 36,234 of record DATGII010000115.1, read on the forward strand.
GATTGGCCGCCGTGGCCTCCACCGCTGCTTCGAGTTCCCGCCGCACCTGCGGCGGCAGAGCGTCCGGCCGGCCGATCGCTTGCAGCCGGATATCATTCTTTTGCAGCTCTGGCAGTTCTTGCCTGAGGTAGTATCGCAGCAAGCGCCATAAGGTTTCCACCTCGGCCCGCGGCCGCTTCCAGTTTTCTACGGAAAACGCGTAAAGCGTGAGCACCTTTACGCCTAGCCGCGCGCACGTTTCCACCGTGCTGCGCACCGGCCCGACACCCGCTTGATGTCCCGCTACCCGTGGCAGGCGGCGCCGGCGCGCCCACCGTCCATTCCCGTCCATGATAATTGCGATGTGAGCGGGCAACCGAGCCGGATCGATCGCCCGGGCAAGGTCCCAATCCTTATCGCCCGGCGGGATGGATTCCAGTAGAGCGTTCATGAAGTAACCACTCATAGTACAACACAGCTATGCTTCGGGACCCTGCAGACAAACCGGATGTTCACGGCCGATATGGGAGGAGAATTTCGCGCGGTTACGCGATTTCGGGCATCGATACAGTACTCTCGGGGTAGTGAACGCGAAACTTATGGGAACTGATACGCACCGCCGTCTCACCGCTCGCGCTCCAGACTACGAATCCCGTGGCCTGTAGATCGATGGGACGGCTGGCTTCTTGCCGGACCGGCCAGTCGATCCGTAGCTCGACATGGGAACCGACGGGCAGCGGGTGGCCGCTTTTGAAAGCTACGCCATCCTTGCTCATATCCCGGGTCACGCCGCTACTCCACCGGTGCTGGACACCTTTTTCGGACTGGCGGAATCGCAGAGTCAGGTGGATCCCGAACCGTGTG
>DATGII010000116.1:0-2983 GCA_035295805.1 Bryobacteraceae bacterium
GCAGTTGGCGTTATCTATTTCGATAAAGATCGCAAAGAAAACCTGCAGCACGCGCGCGCCGTGGTGCTGGCGGCCAACGGATCGGAGACGCCGCGCCTGCTGCTGTTATCGAAGTCGAACCGCTACCCTGACGGGCTGGCGAACTCCAGCGGCTTGGTCGGCAAGTATCTGATGTTCAACACCGATTGCCAGACCATGGGTAAGTTTGAGCATCCGCTGAACGAATACAAAAGTATCGAGGTGACACGGCTCATCCACGATTTCTACGAAATCGATCCGAAGCACGGCTTTTATGGCGGCGGCGGCATCGACGCGCGCTTCCTCTTCTTGCCCATTTCATTTTCCCTTTGGGGGCTGCCGCCCAACCTCCCACAATGGGGGAGTGAGTACAAGAAGGCCGTCAGCCAATATTTCACCCGCACCATGATGTGCGCCGGCCACACCACCTCGCTGCCGCTGGAGAACAACAGTATCTCGTTGGACGACGACGTGAAGGACGCCTGGGGGCTGCCTGCCATGCGCGTGACCTACAAAGACCATCCGGACGATCTGAAGACCAACAAATTTCTGCAGGACCGCGGAATGGAGATATTGGAGGCCGCCGGCGCGCAGGACCGCTGGACAACTCCGGTCGAGGAGTCCACCTACGGCTTCCATCTGCTGGGCACCTGCCGCATGGGCAAGGACCCAAAAAGCTCGGTCATCGACATCGACCATCGCACCCACGACGTACCCAACCTGTTTCTCTGCGATGGCTCCAGTTTCGTGACCAGCGGACGCGGCCAGCCTACGGAAACGATCCAGGCGCTGGCCTTCCGCGCCGCCGACCGCATGACGGCGCTGGCGAAGAAGAACGAAATCTGAGCACAGGGGTACCCACTCATCCGGGATGTCGCTGAGAGGAACTCAGAAGCCCGGCGGCCGCTCGCTCGCTAACTTGAAGGCGCGCTCCAACGCCATTCCGGCTTCGCATAGCGTGCCTTCGTCGAAGAGCTTTCCAATCAGCGTGACGCCGTGAGGAACCCGCCGCGGCGGCGAGAATTTGGGCAACGGATGCGCCGGATCAGGCGCCCAATCGCTGCGCGCCTCCGAGATCTCGACGAAGCCCGCGCGGAGCGTCAGCGAGGGATGTCCGGTGAAGTTAGTTATGGTCAGCATCTCGTCGCGCAGCGAGGGCACCAGCAGCAGGTCGACGTTCGAGAAGATGCGCCCCATTTCGTTGGCAACCATCCGCCGAAAGCGGTCGGACTGCACATAATCGACGGCGGAGAGGAAGCGTGATTGACGAAACGTGTTCGGCCACGCGTCCGGGACTTGCATCTTCATCTCCGCGATCTGGTCATTGAGCGTAATTTCCTCGAAGGCGGCGGCCGCTTCGGCGAACAGAATCAGATCGAGCGAATCGTAGGGCCACTCGGGAAGCGAGACCTCGACCGGAACCATGCCGAGCTTGCTAACCGTCTGCAGCGCGTTGCGATCAACGTCGGTTGCCGGTGGATCCTTCATCCAGGCAGGGAAGTAGCCGACGCGCAGGCCCTTGACGCTCGTGCCGGCATTGAAGTCGAGCTTGCTAGGGATGCTGTTGAGGTCGCCGGGATCGGGACCAGAGATGGTATTGAGCACGAGAATCGTGTCTTCCACGCTGCGCGCCATCGGGCCGAGCTTGTCGAGCGACCAGCACAGGGTCATGGCGCCCGTACGCGCAACTCGACCGTATGTGGGACGCAGCCCGGTTACGCCGCAGCGCATCGACGGGCTGACGATGCTGCCGCCGGTTTCGCTGCCGATCGAAAAGCCCACCAGGCCCGCGGCCGTAGCCGCGCCCGGACCGGCGCTCGATCCAGACGCGCCTTCCTCCGGCAGCCACGGATTCATGGTCTGGCCTCCAAACCAGATGTCGTTCAGAGCCAGGGCGCCTAGGCTGAGCTTCGCGATCAATACGGCTCCGGCGTCGTAGAGTCGCTTCACCACCACGGAATCCTGCTGCGGCACGCGATTTCGATACGGTTCGGCTCCCCAGGTGGTCGCGATTCCAGCCGTATCCAATAGGTCTTTCACGCCGAATGGGATCCCGTGCAGCGGCCCCCGGTATTTTCCCGCGGCGATCTCCGCATCCGCTCTTCCGGCTTGTTCCAATGCCTGGTTCCGCGTCAGGGTAATGATGCACCGGAGTTTCGAGTCGAACCGGCCGATGCGGTCCAGATAGATGTGCGTCAACCGCTCGCTCGTCAGTTGGCGCGATTCGATCCAGCGCGAAAGCTGTGCCAGAGAGGCGTAGGCGATTTCCGAATCGTTTAGCGGCAGGGGCGTGCTATCGGATTTGCGGCGCACGAACCGGTCGCGGCCGGGCATGCTCTGGACTCCCGGCAGCATCGGGTTCCAGAGTGTGGCCGGTGCGGTCGAGGCATTGGGGGTGAATCTGCGCGGCCCGGAGCGCCGTTCGTAGAGCGCCGCCATCGTCTTGCGCCAACTCTCGGCGGCCTGCTGGCGTTCTTCCGGTTTCAGTTCGAACTGAACCAGTTTTTCGGCTTCTACGAAAGTAGCGGTCGAGACCAGCGGTCCCACGTCCGGCGACGTGCCGAAAGCCGGCGGTGCTCCCGCGGGCGGCGCCTCCACATTGGGCTTGGGTTCCCTGTTGCCACACGCAGCCGCCGCGCCGAGTAGAACCGAGGCTCCACCCAGAAAGTCCCTTCGCGATTTTGCCATCGCATCATTGTAAGTCGCCCGATCACTGCAGGTCAGAGACACGTGCCGCCCCAAGAATTTCTTGACTGGGGTGGTGGAGGGATTTGAACCCTCGGCCACTGGAACCACAATACTCCGCAGGGTAGCCCCGCCGCCGCCCCGTCTTCGGCTCTTGATCAAAAACGGGGGCAGACAATGATCCCAAGTTGATAAAACATTCTTGGGAGAATACGTTTGACCGACTCAGAGATCGTTTTAGGCCTGCCCCTCTACGAGATTACCGCGATTGTTCGTCGCG
>DATGII010000117.1:0-24609 GCA_035295805.1 Bryobacteraceae bacterium
TGGAGTGTGCGCATTGGCTACTACAACGTGAACCGGCCGGCGTTCCAGATGCTCGAAAGCCCGCCTCCGATCTCGCGCCTGGTATAGCCGCCAGCCTGCGTCCCGAAAAATATCGAGCATCAGCAGGCTGTTCGCGGGTTCCACGCCCACTAGCAGCCCACATACGAAATCACTTCGTCTCTCCTGGATCACAGTGTCCATCCCCCTGTCTGATCTCAATCGAGGCTCCTTCAGGTTACAGACCGCACACTTCGAACTCAATAGGACCTTTGTCCGACAGGGAAATCCCGTCGTGATCTATTTCACAATCAGCGCGGGCAGCCAGAGGAAGCTTGAACTAGTTCCCAAATTCGACGGAGCGCGCGAATTTAACGGCTGGATTATCGCGCAGTTGCGCCAGGACAGACTCGGAAACCAACTCATCGGTCGTCACGAGCGCCACAGCCTCCAGCGGGTCGCCGGGATGCAGCGGCCCTTCGCGTCGTCCGAGCGAAAAATTGGCAATGTTCACGCGATTTCGGCCCAGGACGGTTCCTACGTGTCCAATCACGCCCGGCACGTCCTCATTTTTCATGAACGTCAGATATCCGGAGAGTGCCGCCTCGCAGCGAATGCCATCCGCTTCGATCAGGCGCGGTTTCTCGAGCACCACTGCGCCCTCCACCGATGTAACGCCTCGGTCTGTCTCGAGTTCGAGCCGGACCGAATCGATATGGCCGGTGCGCATCTCGCGCCGCTCCGCCACGTTCCAACCGCGCTGCTCGGCGATCTGCATGGCATTGACGAGATTGACGCGGTGCGGAGTCGAGCGCCGCAGCACTCCGGCCACGCCCGCGTTCCGGAGCAGGTTCGTATTCATGTCGGCGATCTTGCCGAAGTACACCAACCGCACCGTCATCGGATTTCCATTGGCGATGTTGGCGGCCAGAACGCCCAGCCCTTCTGCGAGCGCGACGTACGGGCCCACCGCGCGATACTGCTCTCGCGTCACAGCCGGCATGTTCACCGCGTTGAGCGCGATTCCGTTTTTCAGATATTCCACCACCTGCTCGGCAATCCGAACACCCACGATCTCCTGCGCCTCTTCGGTGGATCCGCCGATATGCGGCGTGGCTACCAGGCCTGGGGCGGCAAACAGCGGATACTCGGCGGGCGGCGGCTCGTTCGCAAACACGTCGATCGCCGCGCCCGCCACTTTTCCCGACGCCAGCGCCTCGCATAGCGCCGTTTCATCAATCAGTTCTCCGCGCGCGCAGTTGACGATGCGCACCCCAGCCTTCATCTGGCCGAATGCTTCGCGCGAAAACATGCCCTGTGTTTCCGGCGTGGCGGCCACGTGCAGCGTGATGTAGTCGCTTTCGGCGTAGAGTTGCGGCAGCCCGATCAGCTGCGCCCCGATATCTTCGGCCAGCTTTGCGGTGACATAAGGATCATGCGCGACGATGCGCATTTCAAAAGCCCGCGCGCGCTTGACCACTTCACGGCCGATCGAGCCGAGCCCGATCACGCCGAGCGTTTTGCCCCGCAGTTCGTGGCCGATCAACTTCTTCTTTTCCCATTTGCCGGCCCGCGTAGACGCGTCGGCCCGGGAAATGTGGCGCGCCATCGTCAGCATCAAAGCCAGCGTGTGCTCGGCCACCGAGATCGCATTACCGCCGGGCGTGTTCATGACGAGCACGCCGGCTTCGGTGGCGGCTTCCAGATCCACGTTGTCCACGCCTACGCCCGCCCGGCCGATCACCCGCAGCTTCGGCGCCTTTGCCAGCACCGATTGATCCACCTGCACCGCGCTCCGAACCAGCAGCGCGTCGGCCTCCGCCAGGTGCTGCTGGTATTCCTTCGGATTGGAAACGATGGTGTTCCAGCCTCCCTGGGCCTGGAATAATTCAACTCCCGCGCGCGCGAGAGGCTCAGCGATCAAAATATTCATGGGGCGGGCCTACGCGTGTACCGGTTGCGGCTTGACCGCGGCCTGCTCGTAGATTTCTTCCACCGCCGCCACACCGCTCCCATACTTCACCGGAAATCCGTTGGCATTCAGAATGATTTCCAGCCCGGCGATTACCGCGAACAGATCGGCGAAATCGAAATACCCGAGATGCGCGATCCGGAAAATCTGTCCCTTCATCGTGCCCTGCCCGTTCGCAATGATGGCGCCGAAGCGATTGCGAAATTCCTTCACGATCACCCCGGAATCCATTCCCGCAGGCGCTTTCACAGCGGTGGCAGAGGAACCCGGCGAACTCGCTGCGAACAGCTCGAGGCCCATCCGTCCTACCGCCGCGCGCGTGGCATGCGCCAGCAGTTGCGCGTTTTCGATCAGCTTGGCCATGCCGATCTGCTTGATATAGCGCAGCGCTTCGGCCAGTGCCAGCACCAGCGATGTAGCCGGCGTCCAGCTGGATTCGCCTGCGTCGCCGCTCTTTTTTTCCTTCTTCAGATTGAAGTAATAGTGCGGCAGGGTGGCGCTTTCGGCGAGTTTCCAGGCTTTGGGACTGATCGACAGAAACGCCAGCCCCGGAGGAATCATGAATGCCTTTTGAGATCCGCCGATCAGGATGTCGATGCCCCAGTGGTCGATATCGAGCGGCATCGTGCCCAGTCCGGTAATGGCGTCGACCACGAAAACGGCGCCGGTTTTCGCGACCGCGCTGCCCATTGCCTGCACGTCGTGCGCCGCCCCGGTCGAAGTCTCGGAGGCTTGCACGAACACACCCTTGATCGCGGAATCGCGCGCCAGCGCTTCCTGGACTTGCCCCGGCTGAACCACCTGCCCGTAGGGAACCGTCAACACGTTCGCATCGAGGCCATACGCTTTGGCGATTTCGGCCCAGCGCTCGCCGAATTTACCCGCCGAGCACACCACCACCTTATCGCCCTTGGAAAACAGGTTTGAGACCGTCCCGTCCATCGCGCCGGTGCCGGAGGCGGCGAACATCAGCACGTCGTTCGACGTGCCCATGACTTCCTTGAGATCGGCCAGGCAAGACCGATAGGCTTTGCGAAAATCTTCCGTGCGATGGTGGATGTCCGAAGCCATCATCGCGTGCAAAGCCGGGGGGTAAAGGGGCGTCGGGCCTGGAGTCAGCAGGCGCTGCTTTTTAATATGCATGGGATTAAACATCCAGCATAGCACCGGGTCGCGGGGCCTCCGCCGCGTGCTTCCGCCGACGGCTTCAAGTTATTGAATGCAGGTAAGAACGGCCGCCGGGAGAGCTTCTGAAACGTTAACCAAATCCCTGGTACTATTGCGGATTTCGGCTTTACAGTACTAGCGGTTCCGGTTTAAGATTCTCATGTGGACAAGCAAAGCGCGGCGTGGGGTTCTTAGGGTGGACTGAGAAGCTGTCAGTCACCCCAAACTAAGCTGTCGCGACTTGCGGCGTTCACATTTCCATTACAGCTGGAATTCCTTCCCTCGCCCAGTCCTGCGAGTAGGGGCAATTGATCTTAAAAGTTCCAAAAGCGCCGGAAAGTTTCATGCACAAACCCGTTCAACCGGGACTTTTCGCGCAGTCGCGCACCCCGGCGTACACTGGAACCATGCCACTCGTTGACCGCGTGCAGCAGGACATGGTGTCGGCCATGAAAAACCGCGATGAGGCGCGGTTGAGCGCGCTGCGGATGATCAAAGCTGCCCTCATGAAGCTCAAGGTGGATTCCCCCAAGCCCATCGATGACGCCGCGGAGATGCAACTCCTGAAATCGCTCATCAAGCAGCGCACCGAAGCCGCCGAGATGTTTCGCAAGGGCGGCCGTCCCGACCAGGCTGATAAAGAAGAAGCCGAGCGCACGCTGATCGAAGCCTATCTGCCGGCCGGCGCCAGCGACGCCGAAATCGAAGCGGCCATTGCCTCGGCCTTGGCCGAGACCGGCGTCACTGCGCTCAAGCAGATGGGCGTGGTCATGAAGGCGGCCCAGGCCAAGCTCGCCGGCAAAACCGTGGATGGCAAGGCCCTCAGCGAGAAGGTGCGCGCGCGGCTATCGTGAGCGGAAGACCGGCGAATCGTATCGCCTTATTTCGGCTTGATTATGTCGTCTCCGGTCGGGTGTATACTCCCTGCTGGTGGAGTTTATGTCCGAAACCGATCATGAAATTTCGCGGCGCGAGCTGATCGTCAGCTCCGCCTTCGTCCCTCTCGCCGCCTTAACGGCCTCAGCCCAGAACGCCGAAACAGCGCTGACTCCCGCTCAAATAAAGACCCTCGCGGCCTTCGTCGAGCGCCTGATACCGGGCGACGAACTCGGGCCGAGCGCCGCCGAAGCCGGCGCGCACGTCTACATCGATCGTGCGCTCGCCGGCCCGAATGCCGGCGAGAAGCAGGCGTTCGTCGAAGGACTTGCCTCGTTAGACGCTTTCGCCAAGAGCTCCCAGGATGCGGCGTTCGCCGATCTCCCGCCGGAGAAACGCGATGCGCTGATCGCGGCCATGGAGCGGGGCACGGCCGCCGGCTTCACCAACGCGCCACAGTTTTTCTCTCGGCTCCGCCGGCTCACTCTGGAAGGGATGTTCGGCGATCCCTACTACGGCGGCAACCGCAACTTCGCCGGCTGGGATTTGATCCGATATCCTGGGCCGCGCCTTGCCGTCTCGGCCGACGAGCAGCGCATGGACAAGCTGCCGGCACCCAACCGCCGCTCGGCGTACGGGCCCCAGTATGGCCGTTAACCTCAAGCCGGTCGACGTCGCCGTCGTCGGGCTCGGCGCGGCCGGAGGCGTGGTCGTGCTGCCGCTGGCGCGTGCCGGCCTGAAAATCGCGGCCATCGAAGCCGGCGGCTGGCTCGATCCTCACAAGGATTTTCATGCCGACGAGATCTTTAACAATGTCCGCATGCAAGTTACCAGCGTGCCGAAAACCAAGCGCGAGGTGCCCACATTTCGCACTCGAGCCGACGAGCCGGCGCGCCGCGCCGCCAGCGGCCGCACCATGATGAACGCTATCGGCGGCACCTCGACGCATTACGATGCCAACAGCTGGCGGTTCGCGCCCTGGGATTTCCAAATACGCACTGCGACCACCCGGCGCTATGGCGCGGGTGCGCTGCCCAACGGTTCCACCGTCGAAGACTGGCCGCTCACGTATGAGGAGCTCGAGCCCTTCTACGACACCGTCGAGTACGAAATCGGCGTTTCCGGAAAAGCGGGCAACCTCGCCGGCAAAATCGATCCGCGCGGCAATACCTTTGAAGGGCCCCGCCGGCGCGAGTATCCCATGCCGCCGCTCCGCGATACCCCGTTTACCGAACTCATGGCATCGGCCGCACGCAAACTGAATTGGAATGGGCATCGCTCGCCCGCCGCCATCAATTCACAGCCGTATCGCGGGCGGCCCGAATGCGCCTATCACGGGTACTGCGATACCGGTGGCTGCCACCTCGGCGCGAAGAACTCGACTGCGGTCACGACCATTCCGCAGGCGGTGAAAACCAAAAATCTCGCGATTTTTGACCACGCCCAGGTGACCCGCATCCTCTCCGATGCCGGCGGTCGCGTTACCGGCGTCCAGTACGTGCGCGGCGGCATGGAGTACTTTCAGCCCGCCCGGGTCGTGATCTTGGCCTCATACACCTACGAAAACACGCGCCTGCTGCTGCTCTCGAAATCCAAGGCCTATCCGAAGGGACTCGCCAACAATCACGGACAGGTCGGCCGGCACTACATCGCGCACTGGGACGGCCGCGACATCTCGGCGCTCTTCCCGTTCGACCTCAACATCTGGTACGGCGCCCTGGCGCAAGGCGTGGTGGTCAACAACTGGGCCGACGACAATTTCGACCACAGCGGGCTCGGCTTCATCGGAGGCGCCAGCATGACCGTGAACCACGAACTGCATCCGATCGCCGCCTCGGCCATGCCCCTGTTCAACCGCGCGCCGTCTTGGGGTTCTCAGTGGAAGAAATTCGTCAACCAGAATGCCGGCCGGACAGTGGGCGTGTATGCGCAGTGCACCTCGCTGCCTTACGAGAATACGTACCTCGACCTGGATACGGAAGTGAAAGACCCCCTCGGCGACCCCGTCTGCCGCATCACCAGCGGTCCGAAGGAAAACGAGCCGCGCGCGCGGGCGTATGTGGCGGCCAAGGCTGAAGAGTGGCTGCGCGCCGCCGGTGCCATAGAGATCATGAACCAGCCGCTGGCTCGCGAAGGCCCCAACCAGTCCTGGCATGCCATTGGCGGCACGCGAATGGGCGACAACCCGGAGGCAAACGTGGTCGACAAATGGGGCTTTTCGCATGAAGCCCCGAATCTCGGCGTGCTGGGAGGCTCGGTCATGGGCAGCCATGGCGCGCGGAACCCGACCTTGACCATCCAGGCGCTGGCCTGGCGCGCCGCCGACCACCTGGTCCGCAATTGGAAAGCCATCGCGGTCTAACGGCACCAGCCAATTCGGGCGTGATATTCTATTCAGTTGCAGCGGCGCGCTCGAACGTCTGCTGCAGCGGGCTCGGGCCTCGCACCGGAAGCCGGTTTGTCCCGCCTCTTAGACCAAACACGAGGTTTACATGGGAACTGCCACCGTTAACGCCAACGCTACTGATCTCCAGGCCACGCCGGCCGCGGAGATGATTTCCGGCGGTCAGATCGTCGCCAAGATGCTCAAGCAGGAAGGCATCCGCCACATCTTCACCATCTCCGGCGGCCACATCGTCGACATCTATAACGGCTGCATCGACGAAGGCATCGAGATCATCGACGTGCGGCACGAGCAGGTGGCCGCGCACGCCGCCGATGCTTACGCGCGCATCACCGGCATGGGCTGCGCCGTGGTCACCGCGGGACCCGGCACCACCGACGCCGTCACCGGCATGGCCAATGCGTTCCGCGCCGAAAGCCCCATGCTTCTGATCGGCGGCAACTCGCCGCTCAAGCAGTATCGTATGGGGGGCTTGCAGGAACTGCGCCACACCGAAATGATGACGCCGATCAGCAAGTTCGCCTCGCTCGTGATGACCACCGACCGCGTGGCCGAAATGATGGGCATCGCGTTTCGCGAGATGTACAACGGCGCGCCCGGCCCGGGTTTCCTCGAAATTCCGCACGACATCATGGACGGCAAGGTCGAAGCCGGCAAGGTCCGTTATCCGAAAAATTTCCGCGTGCGCGGCGCCGAAGCCGGTCCTCCGGACTTCCTCGGTGATCCCAAGATTGTGCAGCAGGTGGCGGATTTGCTGGCAAATGCCGAGCGCCCGGTGGCCCTCTTTGGCACTCAGGCGCGCACCTGTCGCGCTCACGAGGCCATAGACCGCTTCGCGCGCCATTTCAATATTCCGATTTACGTCAACGGCGCGGCCCGCGGCACCCTGCCTCGCAATCACTCGCACAGCTTCATGCCCTCCCGCAAGGCGGCGTTCGACAATGCCGACGTCATCCTTCTTGCGGGCACGCCGCTCGATTTCCGCATGGGTTACGGCCGCCGCCTCAATCCCAAGGCGAAGATCGTCATCATGGACATGGATTACCGCAACGTCGGCAACAACCGTGATTTCGATTTCGGGCTGGTCGGCAACCTGCGCACCATTGTGAACGCAATGTGCGAGGCGTCCAAGGGCGACACTGCGCGAAAGCACGATCCATTCCTCAAAATGCTGCGCGAAGACGAGCAGCGCAGCCAGGGCAAGAACGACAAGATCATCGCCGCCAATGAAGTTCCGATCCATCCGGTCCGTCTCTGCCATGAGATTAATGAATTTCTGCTGGAAGATACGGTCTACATCGGCGATGGCGGGGACATCGTCACGTTCTCCGGTTCGATCGTGCGGCCGCAAAAACCGGGTGGGTGGATGGATCCCGGCCCGCTTGGCACGCTCGGCGTCGGCACCGGTTTTGCCATGGCCTCCAAATTTGCGCAGCCGCAGCGGGACGTCGTCGTGCTCTACGGCGATTGCTCCTTCACACTGACTGGCTTCGATTTCATCACGATGGTTCATCGGAAGCTGCCGTATGTGGGCGTGATCGGGAACAACTCGTCGTGGAACCAGATCCGTTTCGGCCAGGAGCGAAAGTATCCGGGCCGCGGCGACATCGGAAATGTGGTCGGCGATGTGCGCTTCGACCATCTGGCGGAGGCGATGGGTGGTTTCGGCATTCGCGTCACCAGGCCGGAAGAGATCCGGCCGGCGCTCGAAAAAGCGCGCGATTCCGGCAAGCCGGCACTGGTGGACGTGGTGATCAACCGCGACGTCTATTCCTCGGGTACCTCGAATCAGACCATGTACAAGTAATTCGCGGGGCGGTCTTCCAGCCTGCCCGCGAACAGGGAGACAAGATAGATGGAAGCACTCAAGGGAATTCGCGTCCTCGACATGACGCATGTGCAGGCGGGGCCCACCTCCTCGCAGTTGCTGGCGTGGATGGGGGCCGACGTGATCAAGCTGGAATCGCCGCAGGGCGACGCCACCCGGGGGCAACTGCGCGACGTGCCCAATGCGGACAGCTTGTATTTCACCATGCTGAACTGCAACAAGCGCTCGATCACCATCAACATGAAGTCGCCCGAAGGCAAGACGGTTTTCGTCGAATTGCTGAAGAAGAGCGACATCCTCATGGAGAACTTCGGTCCCGGCGTGCTCGACCGCTTCGGCTTCTCATGGGAGAAGGTCCACGAAATCAATCCGCGCGTCATTCTAGGCTCCATCAAAGGCTTCGGTTCGAGCGGACCCTACGCCGAATTCAAGGCATATGAGAACGTCGCGCAGGCGATGGGCGGCGCCATGAGCACCACCGGCGCCCTCGATGGTCCGCCCTATGTCACCGGCGCCCAGATCGGCGACACCGGCACGGGCCTGCATCTCGCCATCGGGCTGCTCGCGGCCTTGCAGCATCGGCACCGCACTGGCCTGGGACAGTATGTAGAAGTCGCGATGATGGATGGCGTGATGAATCTCTGCCGCGTCAAGTTCCGCGACCATCAGCGCCTCACGCGCCAGGAACTCTCGGAGTATTCCGTGCCGACCAAAGGCCTGAAGGCGACACCGCGTGCCGCCAACGATTCCGGAGGCGGCCAATTGGGCAATGCGGTTAAGTGCAAGCCCGGCGGCCCCAACGATTATCTCTATGTTGTCGTCCAGGAAGCAGTGTGGACCGCGCTGGCCAATCGTATCGGCCCCGAAGTCGGCCAGCCGAATCTGGCAACCGACCCGCGCTACGCCAAGATCGCCGACCGCCGCAAAAATCAAAACGATGTCTGGCGCCTGCTCGATCAATTCGGTTCGAAATACACCAAGACCGAACTGATGGCCATCCTCAATGAGCTGGATGTGCCGGCCGGCCTCGTCATGTCCACTGAAGATCTGGCTAACGACGAGCACGTGCGGGGGCGCGAAATGTACGTCGAACTCGACCATCCGCAGCGCGGCAAGTGGTACAACGTCGGCATGCCCATCAAGCTTTCCGCATCGCCGGCTGAGATCAAGCGCTCGCCGCTTTTGGGCGAGCACACCGAGGATGTCCTGCGCGAGGTGCTGGGCTGGAGCGACGCTCAGATCGCGGCAAAGCGGGACGCCGGCGCTTTTTCACTGCCGCCGAAGACCACCGATGTCGGGGCCCGATGAAGATCGCGATCATCGGCCAGCAGGATTTCGGCAAAGCCGTGCTTGAGGCGTTCCTGGCGCGCGGCGATGAAGCCGCCGCCGTGTTCTGTGCGCCCGAAAAGGAAGGAGCGCGGCCCGATGCCCTGCGCCTCGCCGCGCAGCAGAAGGGGCTCAAGGTTCACCAGTTGAAATCGCTGCGCGATCCGGAGGCGGCGCGCGCGCTGACCGAGGCCGGTGTCGACATCGGCATCATGGCCTTCGTGACGCAATTCGCGCCCCAGGAATTCGTCAAAATTCCGAAATACGGCACCATCCAATATCATCCGTCGCTTCTGCCGAAATACCGGGGGCCCAGCTCGATCAATTGGCCTATCATAAAGGGCGAGATCGAAACCGGCCTCACCGTCTTCCGGCCGACCGACGGCTTGGATGAAGGCGCCGTGATCCTGCAAAAAAGGACGCCGATCGGCCCCGATGACACCCTCGGCTCGGTGTATTTCGATCGCTTGTTTCCCATGGGCGTCCAAGCCATGCTCGAAGCGGCGGACCTGGTGCTGGCCGGCAGGCATACCGAAACCGCGCAGGACGAATCCAACGCCAGCTATGAGGGTTGGTGCCGCACCGCGGAAGCAAAGATTGATTGGGCCAAGCCCGTCGATCACGTCTACAACTTGATCCGCGGCTGTAATCCGGCCCCGGGCGCCTGGACCACGCTAAACGGTAAAAAGTTGCAGATCTTCGATGCCCGCAAAATCGTCTTCCGCCGTTTCGCCGACGTGCCCGGCAAGGTCGGAGAGGTCACAGCCATCACGCCGCAGGCTTTCCGAGTCACCGCGCAAGGCGGCTCTGTCGAAGTGTTGAAGGCCAAGTTCGAAGACGGGAAAAAGCTCGGCGCCGGCGAATTGGCGCAAGCGGCCGGCCTTCAGCCGGGCGCGCTTCTCGGACCCTGAGTTCAGCCCACCGAAGGCTGCACGCTCAACGCCTGCTGCGCCACGCTCTTCTGAGGCAGCGGGATCCGGCGCACGTACAGCGACATCATCGCGGAAAGCAGCGCCAGCACGGCGCTGCCGTAGAATGCGTAATTCCAGGTCCCGGTCTTCTCGAACAGGGTGGCGGCAATGCCGCCGCCTAGTAGCGACGCGAACCCTTTCGCGCTGTATAAGAAGCTGTAGTTGAGCGCCGAGTTCTTGCTGCCGTACAGATCCGCGAGCACAGCCGGGAACAAAACGTACAGCTCGCCCCAGGTAAGGAATACCATCACCATCAAGACCACGAACATCGCATCGCCGGCTCGGCCGAGCGTCGTGGCGGCCAGCAGGAAGATGGCCTGCAGCAGGAAGGCCGTGAACATGGCCCACTCCCGGCCCAGATAATCGGAGATCCAGCCCCACAGAATGCGGGCAGACCCGTTCGCCAGCGGCGTCAGAACCAGCGCCACCGTGATCGCCGCCTCTCCGATCTTGAAATCGGTCGCCACCGGTTTGAGTTGCGCAGTCACCATCAGCCCGCCGATCGCCATCGACAGCATCGCGATAAACAGGAAATAGAACTGCGGCGTGCGCAGCATCTCCGCATAGCTGAAGTCCAGATCGTGACGCCGTACCTTGGGCTTCACGGCCGCGGCTCGCACGCTGTAATTAGCCGGCGGGTTGATCAGCACCAGGCCCGACAGCAGGATGACCGCGCCGTGTGTGATGCCAGTCCACAAAAACGTCTCGGAATAGCCGATGGTTTTGATCAGGTGGTTGAATAGCGGGTTGAAGGCGGCCGCGCCCATTCCATACCCCGCCGTGATGAGACCGGAAGCGATGCCGCGCCGGTCGGGAAACCACTTCACCGCCATCGAGACGCCGCACGCGTACACGCACGCCACGCCAATTCCTGCGAGGCCGTAAAGCGTATAAAACTCGGTCAGGCTGCCCACGTGCCCCAGCGATCCCCAGCCAACCGCGCAAAGAACACCCGATAGCGCCATCCACATCCGGGGACCGGACTTGTCGATGTACGAGGCGAGAAAGGGCATTGTCCACGTGCCGGCGGCGATGAACAGGCCAAAGCCCCACTGCACGTCGGAAAGACGCCAGTGCTGCTCCGCATGTGCCTTCACCATCGGCTGCGCAAACAGCGTCCAGGCGTATTGCAGGTTACCAATCATCACCATGCCGACGAAGGCGGACCACAGCCGAACCCATCGATTCATCGTGCACTCCCCGCGCCTGCGTGTCCGGCTCTTCGCCGGGGGCGCAAGGGAGATCATATCGCAACCCCAGCGGGCTTGCACGGCGTAAGGCGCGTGCGGGTTACCATAGACTTCGGAGCACAGCCTTTCCATGACGCCTCCGTTGGAAAAGATCCGCCGTCATAAACCGTTTGTCCCCGAAGGCGTCCAGATGCGCGAGTTCACGCTTCGTGCCGTGCTGCTGGGCCTCTCGCTTACCGTCGTGCTGGGCGCGGCGAATGCATACCTCGGGCTTCGCGCCGGTCAGACCGTTGCCGCCACCTATCCCGCCGCCGTCATCAGTATGGCTGTCCTGCGGCTTCGGAAGGGGTCCATTCTCGAGGAGAACATCTCGCGCACCGCGGGGACGATCGGCGAATCGGTGGCGGCCGGCGCGGTCTTCACGCTGCCGGCCTTCTACCTGGCGCAGGTATGGGCGCCCCCCACGATTCCCAAAGGCCTCGGCTTCTGGGCCAGTATGTGGGCCCTCGCGGCTGACCCCAGTTATTGGAAATCCACCTCGCTCATGGTAGTCGGCGGAGTCCTTGGTGTGCTGTTCGTTTCGCTCATTCGCCGCGTGATGGTGGAAGACCCGGAGTTGCCCTTCCCGGAATCAGTGGCGGCCGGGGAAATTCACAAGGCCGGGCAGCACGGCGCTACCGCGGCCAAGTACCTTTTCTATAACATCGGCTTCGGCGCGGCCGTGTACCTGGGCGGCGTCTTCAATCTCTTCGCGCCCGACCACGACTTCTTCTTTCGCGTCGGGCAGCTTGGCAGAAGCACGCTGCGGCTGGGCCCCGCGAATAGCCCGCAGGTGCTCGGCGCGGGCGGCGTCTCCACGGTTGCCGCGCCAACCGTCAGTCCCGCGTTCATCGGCGTGGGATACATCATCGGGCCGGAACTGGCGTCGCTCAATTTTTCCGGCAGCGTCGTGGTCTGGGGCATGCTGATCCCGCTGCTCATCTTCTTTCTCGGCCCTCAGTTGCAGTCCTACTTGCCGGCGGGCGCCGCTGGCGACGATTCCTGGCTCGGCCTGGCGAATGCCGTCTGGCGCTACATCGTGCGTCCTGTGGCGGTGGGCAGCATGATGGTGGGGACGGTCTACACCCTCTTCCGTATGCGCAAGAACCTGCTGGCCGGCCTCGGCAAAGCGTTGCACGAACTGCGCAGCGGCGGCCCCGATCTGAAATCGCTCGCCCGCACCGAACGTTACATGAGTTCGAAGGCCGTGTTCTCGCTGATCGGCTGCACATTCCTGCTGATGTGCGTCCTCTACGTTTACTTGTCCGGTCTGGTGACCGGCGGCATCGCAGCGGCGCTGGTCATGCTCATCGTCGGCTTCTTTTTCGCGACCGTCTCCGGCTACCTGGTTGGCGTGATCGGCTCCTCGAACAATCCCATCTCGGGCCTGACGCTGTCCACTCTCGTGATCGCGGCCCTGCTCATGGTTTCTCTCGGCGTGATGGGCACCAGCGGCGTGATCGCGGTGCTCGGTGTGGCTGCGGTGGTCTGCGTTTCCTCGGCTGTCGCCGGAGAACTTTTGCAGGATTTCAAAGTCGGTTACATTCTGGGCGGCACGCCGCGAAGCATCCAGATCGTGGAATTGATCGCCGTGTTGGTGGCCAGCGCCGTGATGTATTTCCCGCTCATGATTCTGTACTACGGCAACATCAATCGCGGTGGAACCGGCTTTGGCGATAAAGCTCTCTCGGCGCCGCAGGCCGGATTGATGGCCTCTTTGGCGCAAGGCATCGTCGGCGGCGATATGGCCTGGCCGCTCGTGGTGGCCGGCATCATGCTCGGCCTCGCCATGATCCTGTTCAAAGTGAGAAGTCCGATGCTGGTGGCGATCGGCATGTACCTCCCGATCTCGATCACCTCCGCGATCTTTGTCGGTGGCGTGATTCGCTGGATCACCGATTCCGCGGCCCGCCGCAATCGCCTCAACGAAGCGCAGCGGACCCGCGTCGAAAACGTGGGCGTGCTCGTGGCATCCGGGCTGATCGCGGGCGAAGCGTTGGCCGGCCTGATCAAGGCGCTCTACGATTTTCAGGACAAGAGCCTGCCCTCGGTCTTCGCCAATCCCACCTACTGGACCGGAATTGCTGTAATGGCGTTGATCGCCCTCGTGCTGATCCGCATCCCCCTCGCCAACGCCGGCGATCCCAACGAGCCGGCGCCGCCCGCCGCTATGATGTAGTAAGATTCCTTCGGAAACCGCATCTTCATGAAACCAGCAATTGTCTTTTTCGCGGCAGCCGCCGCGCTGTTCGCTCAAGCCCCGCCCGCTGTTGACGCCGGCGCGCGCCTCTACCGCACCAACTGCGTCGGCTGTCACGGAGCGAACGGCGACCAGGTCGCCGGGATCGATCTCGGGCATGGTCAGTTCCGCCACGCGTCCTCGGACGCGGATCTGGTGCGCATCATCCGCGTGGGTATTTCCGGCACCCCGATGCCCCCCGGAAGCTATACCGAAGCGCAGGCCGCGAGCATCGTGGCGTACCTGCATTCATTGGCCGCAAGCGGCATCCCCACCACGCTCAACGCCGTCAGCGGGAAGGCCGCCCAGGTTTCCTTCGAGCGCATTCTCCGCGCTCCGCAGGAGCCACAGAATTGGCTGACGTATTCCGGGTCCCTCATGAGCCAGCGCTACAGCCCGCTGACGGCGATCACGCCGGCCAACGTCGGGAACCTCGAATTGAAGTGGGTGTTCCAGGCGCGCTCGCTCGAAAAATTCGAAGCTACCGCGCTTGTGGTTGATGGCACGATGTACACCGTGCAGGCGCCGAACGACGTCGTGGCATTGGAGGCGGCCACCGGGCGCGTGCTTTGGATTTATTCATATGCGCCTTCGAAAGACGCCCGCCTGTGCTGCGGCCGCGTCAATCGCGGTCTCGCCGTGCTCGGCGACACGCTCTTTATGGGAACCATCGATGCCCACCTCCTTGCGCTCGATACCAAGACCGGCAAACCGGTCTGGGACACCCCCGTCGCGGACCCGCAGGCCGGCTACGCCATCACCCATGCCCCCCTTATCGTAAAAGATAAGGTGATTGTCGGCACCGCCGGCGGCGAATACGGCATCCGCGGGTTCATCGCCGCCTACGATGCGAAGACCGGTAAGCAAGCCTGGCGCTTCAACACCATTCCCGGCCCCGGCGAGCCCGGCCACGAGACGTGGGCCGGCGATTCCTGGCAGCACGGCGGCGCTTCGGTCTGGGTGACCGGCTCTTATGATCCCGCTCTCAACCTCACTTATTGGGGTATCGGCAATCCCGGTCCTGATTGGAATGCCGAGATGCGCGAAGGCAAAAACCTCTATTCCGATTGCGTGGTGGCGCTCGACGCCGATACCGGCAAGCTCAACTGGTATTTCCAGTTCACACCCCACGACGATTTCGATTTCGACGCCGTGCAGGTGCCGGTGCTGGCTGATGTGCAATGGCTCGGCCGTCCGCGTAAAGTCATGATGTGGGCCAACCGCAACGGGTTCTTCTACGTTCTCGACCGCACCAACGGCCAGTTCCTGCAAGGCAAACCGTTTACGAAAGTGACTTGGGCCACTGGCCTGGATGAACAGGGTCAGCCCAAGCGCGCGCCCGGCATGGTGCCGAGCGCCGAAGGCACGAAGATCTATCCCGGCAACCAGGGCGGCACTAATTGGTATTCGCCGTCGTTCAGCCCGCGCACCGGCCTCTTTTACATCCCGACCTGGGACAACTACTATTCGATTTACCTCAAAGAGAAGACCGAGTACACCGAAGGCCAGTTCTTCACCGGCGCCCTGCCAAGGTCGCCGGTGCCCCTCATCCGCATTCCGCAGGTGCAGGAGCCCCGCAAAGAGGAAGACGGCTACGGCGCAATCCGTGCCATCGATCCGCAGACCGGTGAGCGTAAGTGGGAATTCAAACTGCCCGATGTCACCGACAGCGGCATCCTTACCACGGCATCAGACCTCTTGTTTGCGGGCGGCCGCGAAGGCTATTTCTTCGCCCTCGATGCTCGCACCGGCGCCCTGTTGTGGAAGGCCCCCGTGGGCGGCCAGGTCTCGTCGGCGCCGATGAGTTACGCAGTCAATGGCAAACAATATGTCGGAATCGCCGCCGGCAGCACGCTGTTCGTCTACGCGCTGAGGTAAGGCGGCGTCCGTCCCGGGGTGGGGCGTGCTTTTTCGCCTCTTGTTCTTCGGGGTTCCCTGTACCGGGCCGATTTAGTGCGAATCCCCGACCGGTCAGGTTAGTCATACCTGGACATCAGAGTCCGACATATGTCGGTACCCTCCTCATAGTTGGATAGCTTGAGTCACTCGTCAGGTACCCGTACTCTACCAACGTGGATGCGGAAATCACACGAATCGTAATGCGCCGCTCCTAACACTCTTGCATGCCAACCGGGAGGTCGTCATGAAAACCACAGTTCACGTTGCGCTCCTGTTCGCCATCGCCGCCGGATCCGCATTGGCGGATACTCTCGCCCTCGTTGCAGCCGACAGCACCGCGGCCGAAACGGCCGCGCAGCAGGCATTTCAGGCGACCGGCAAATTCACGTCCGTCACCGTCATTGACACCCAGAAGAGCACTCCTGACTTGGCAGCGTTACAAGGCTTCACCCACATCCTCGCCTGGACCGTAGCGGCGCCCGCCGATCGCGTGGCCCTCGGCAACGTACTCGCCAATTTTTACGATCTTGGCGGCAAACATCTGACCGTGGCCACATACACCTTCAGCACGGTGCCGACGGTACCGCCGTTCAACCTGCCGGATCCGGAACTGCAGGGACTCGTCATGAACAGCCCGTACGCCGGCTTTACTAACACGCAGCTCATAGGCAACCTGAGCGGCGCGCTCGTGCCCGTCGTGCCTAACGATCCGGTCTGGGCCGGCGTCGACCCCACCAAGGTCCTCTACTTCGAAAACCAGTACATGGCTCATCCGCAGCTGGCGCAGGGCGCGACGCTGGTTGCCGCTGACGGTAGCGGCGCCGCCGCTATCGGCCTGATTGCCCGTAGCCAGAACGGCGTCATCAATGTCAATTTTTATCCCGGCGGTCCGCAGGGCGAGAGCGCCGGAAACAATAACGCGGCTCTCTTTCAATTGTTGACCAACACCTTCCCGGCTTCGCAAACGATTACGGATACGATTCCGCCCACCACCTCGGCGACCGTGCAGCCGGCGCCCGCCTCCACTGCCAAGGGATGGAACAATTCGAATGTCACGATTGCGCTGACCGCCATCGACAACCCGAGCGGCAGCGGCGTCAAACAAATCACCACCATCGTCGGCGGCGTCACGAGCGTCGTAACCGGCAACCAGGCGTCGATTCCGGTTACCGCGGAAGGAAGCACTACCGTCACCTTTTATGCCACGGACAACGCGGGGAACGTGGAGAGCCAGAAGATGTTCACGGTGCTGGTCGATAAGACTGCCCCGACCGTCACCGCGACACCCAATCCGCTTCCCGACCCCAGCGGCCACAACACGACTCCCGTTACGGTGACGTTCACCGGCGCCGATTCGTTGTCGGGCGTCGCATCGTGTACGCAGCCGATCACGCTCACCGCCAGCGGCACCGCGACCGGCACCTGTACCGACATCGCCGGTAACACCAGCGCTCCCGTCAGCAAGACGATCACGATCGTGTCCCCTGATCCGCCTACCCCGGCCGGCGGCGGCACCGGCCCCGTGATCCATGGCGTACCCGCGGCCGGCTCTTGCATCCTGCGGCCCGCCGACAATCAGCTCGTCCACGCCGCGACCCTTTCGGTCGATCCGGCGCAGACCGCCACCTTCGACGTGGCCGCTACCAGCAATGAGCCGCCCGACACGGACAACGACGACATCGAAATCAAGGGAACGGGCCTGGCTCCGCGCGTGGTCCGCTTGCGCGCCGAGCATGGTCCCAAGGGCGTGAGTATCGTCTATACCATCACTGCCAAGGCTTCAGGAAAGTCGGGACAAACGACCACCGCGACGTTTACCTGCACCGCCCCGCCGGACCAAAACAACGATCATGACGGCCCGAGAAACGGCGATCATGACGGCAAGCATTAACCCTGGCTGTGCCGCATCGATAACGGAGGTCCGCCTTCGGGCCTTCAAAACTGGGATGAACGTGTGGAGTTGATCGAAATCACCGTTTCTGGCAGCGAGGGCAGAAGTGAGAAGAGCGCTGCGCTACCAGGACCCGGCGAATGGCTGCGCCGCAGGTGACACACGGTTCGCCCGTGCGTTGGTAAACCCGGTGGCTGAACTGGAAAAATCCTCTTCGGCCTTGCGCATCGACGTAATCGGAAATCGAGGACCCGCCGGCGGCGATGGCTTCGGTCAAGACCTCCTGCATCGCCCGGTGCAGCCGCTGGGCACGCTCGCCCCGAATGCGGGATGCGATGGCCAATGGATGAATTCCGGCGCGGAACAGCGCTTCATCGGCGTAGATGTTGCCTACGCCGCGAACGAAATCCTGGTTCAGCAGCAGGCCCTTGATGCGTGTATTGCGGCGCCCCAGTAAGGCGGCGAATTCTTCCAACGGCACTTCGAGCGGCTCGGGGCCGAGCTTTTGGATGCGCGGCGGGAACTCGGGGCTGTACTGCAGGCGGCCGAACTGGCGGCTGTCATCGTATAGCAGCACGCCCCCGCGATCCAGGGTGAGGATGGCATGAGTATGCTTGCCGGGCGGACCGCCCAAAAGCAGTTTTCCCGTCATCCCGAGATGGATCACGAGATATCCTCCTCCGCGGAGTGACACCAGGATGAACTTGCCATAGCGTTGGACGGCGGCGATGCGGCGGTCCTGGAGCGCGGCCGCCATCTCGTCGGGATCGCCGCCGCGCAGCACCCGCACCGAGCGGAACTCCGCGGAAACGATGCGACGGCCGACTAGTGGTGCAATCGACCGCACCACGGTTTCCACTTCAGGCAGCTCGGGCACTCACGGAACCTGCAGCAGAATATCGTCGCCGGACACCTGAACCGGAAACGTGGGTACACACTGGCTGGGATCATCCGCGTGCGCGCCCGTGTGGCAATCGAATTCCCAGGCGTGCCAGGGGCACACGACGCGCCCATCCGCGATGTTTCCCTGGCCCAGCGGCCCGCCCTGGTGAAGGCAAACGCCGCTCAACGCAGATATCTTCCCTTCGACGTTGCAGATGGCGTAAAGAGCTTCGCCCACGCTGACCTCGACCACTGAATCCGGCGGAACTTCGGAGAGCCGGGCGACCTTGATGAAGGGCATATCTTTCCATTAACTCCCTGTTAAGAACGGAACGCAACAGGAGGGGCGGCGCGTCATTGGTGATGGAACTATGCGGAAACGATTTCTCATCGCGGCGGCCTTTGCCATCGGCGCCCTACTGTCGGGGTGCGCCCCCGTAACGATTGCCCGCATTAATGCGGATCCGAGCCGGTTTTATAACCACACCGTGCGCGTGGACGGCAGAGTCGTGACTTCGGTCGGATTACTGGGCACCGGTGGATACCAGCTTGACGACGGAACCGGGAAGATCTACGTGGTTTCCCGCACAGGAGTACCGTCGGGCGGTTCCCGCGTCGCCGTCACCGGCACGGTCGTGGGCGGGGCTCAAGTTCTCGGCCAAACCGTTGGCACGGTCATTCGCGAACAACACCACAAGGTCAGGTAGTGACCGGCCGTAAAATCTCCCGCTTGGCCTCGCGCCGATCGGGCAGAGTCCGGGTGCAGCGCCCGATGCCGGTGTAATCAAAACCGGCCGCGACGGCGGTTTCCGGCTGATAGAGGTTGCGGCCGTCCACCAGGATCGGCTTCGCCATCAGACGTGCCAGATCGGCCAACTCCAGAGCCGCGAATTCCTGCCACTCCGTTACCAGCACCAGGGCATCCGCGTCCTGAGCCAGTTCCTGCACCGAGTCGCAATAGCGAATCTTCAGCTCGGGGTGTTGTTTGCGGCAGGCATCCATCGCGATCGGGTCGTACGCCTTCACCCGGGCGCCGATCTGCTGAAGCCTCTCGGCAATGTAAAGCGCCGGTGCGTCCCGCAGGTCGTCAGTATCGGGCTTAAAAGCGAGCCCCAGTAAGCCGATCGTGCGCCCTTTCAGAATGAAGAGCTTTTCCTGTAGTTTCTGGATCACCAGTTGCCGTTGGGCGGCATTTACTTCGAGCGAAGCTTGGAGAAGCTTGCTGGTGCATCCGTACTCGGCGGCGGTCTGCAGCAGCGCCTGAACATCTTTTCCGAAGCAGCTCCCGCCCCAACCGACGCCTGCATTCAGGAACTTGGACCCGATGCGGGAATCGAGGCCAATTCCCAGCATCACCTCGGGGGCTTCGGCGCCCACGTGCTCGCAAATATTGGCGATCTCGTTCGCAAAGCCGATCTTCATGGCTAGGAACGCGTTCGCCGCGTACTTGATCATTTCCGCGCTGGTGAGCGTAGTCGAAACCAGCGGCACTCGCGTCAGTTGCGCGGGGCGGGGAACTCCGGCCGGCGGTGTGAACGATTGCTCCACAATCGGCCGGTATAACTCCAGCATCACCCCCAGCGTTTGTTCGTCAAAAGCGCCCAACACAATGCGATCCGGGTAGAGCGAATCGGCTACCGCGCAACCTTCGCGCAGAAACTCGGGGTTGCTGGCGATGCCGAAGTGAATCGTATTGCGGGCCGTAGGATTGGCTTCCGTTATTCCTTCCCGCACGAGCGTCTCGACGAGATTGCCGCTGCCCACCGGAACCGTCGACTTATTGACCACCACCCGAAACCGGGAGCCATCCATGCCGGCGCCGATACCGATACCGGCCGCTTCGAGATAAGCCAGATTCGGAGAGCCATCCGGCAGAGGAGGCGTGCCCACTGCGATGAAAATCACGTCACTGGAACACACCGCGGGACCCAGCTCAGTCGAAAATTCAATGTCATTGCGCTCCGCCGCAGCTGCGACCAGTTCCCGAAGGCACGGCTCGTAAATGGGCGGCTCGCCCTGCCGCCACTTTTCAATCTTGGTTTCGTCGGTATCGACGCACGTGACGTGGTGGCCGACGTATGCGAGACACGCGCCTGTGACGCTTCCCACATATCCTGTTCCGATGACAGTGACTCGCATGTAGTGCGTCCACTCGAGTGGCGAAAGGCATCCACAGTATACCATCCGTAACCGAATCAGAAGGGGTAATCCCGTACAATCTAATAAGTAGTGAAATGCAGACCATTCTCGTAATCGACGATGACGACAGCCTCCGCGACACCATCGGCGTGATGCTGGACCAGGAGGGCTTTCGTGCCGTTCTGGCTGCCGACGGCAAGACAGGCTTCGACAAGGCCGTCACGTTGAAACCCGACCTGGTGCTGGTCGACATCCGGCTGCCGGGGATGAGTGGTACCGAGATTTGCAAGCAGCTGCGGACTGCCCAGTTTACGACGCCGATCATCGTGCTGAGCGCGGTGGGTGAAGAGATCGATAAGGTGCTCCTGCTCGAAATCGGCGCCGACGATTACGTCGTCAAGCCATTCGGGAGCCGCGAACTGATGGCGCGGATTCGGGCGGTACTGCGTCGTGCTGCGCCCGACGGGCGCAAGGTGGCCCATTTTGGCGACACCGAAATTGATTTTGAACGCCGCCTCGTCATGCGGAAGGGGGAGGAACTCAAGCTCACTCCGAATGAATACAACCTGCTCTGCTTCTTCCTCCATCATCCCGACCGGCCGCTGACTCGCGATATGATCTTGAACTCTGTGTGGGGCTACGAATTTTTTCCCAATACGCGAACCGTGGATGCCCACGTCGTGAAGCTGCGGCAGAAGCTCGAGCCCGATCCCAATGCGCCGCATCATTTCCTGACGGTCCACGGCGTGGGCTACCGGTTCGTGCCGTGAAGTTTACAGGTCTTACTTGACAGTTAACGCTTAGCGAGTCCAGCTATGGCTGAGAATAAAAAAATGGGCCCTCAGATGCAGCCGGAGCTTGTCCGCAACGTACTGATCGTGGAAGACTCCGAGAACAGCGCCGCCACGATGGAGATGGCGCTGCTGGGCATACCGGGGCTCTCGGTTTTGCGTGCGCCTTCCGGGTTGGAAGCTCTGCGGATTCTCAAAGAACCCGGCTCCGATGTGCAGGCCATCATCACCGATCTCAACATGCCGCGCATGGATGGGTTCGAGTTGATCCGTCTGGTTCGGGAAGACGGCCGGATGCGGGCGGTGCCGATTATCGTGGTCAGCGCCGATACGGATCCCGGCACCCCCGACCGGGTCGCTCAAATGAAGGTAGATGCGTTCTTCGCAAAACCCTTTTCGCCCGCGCAGGTGCGGCGAAAACTGGAGCAACTTCTCCATGCTAAGACCGATTAAGCTGGCCCCGGTTCTGTTGGTGTTCCCTTCCTTGATCCAGGCTCAAACCCCCCAATTGAACGCGATCATGGAACGGTTGGACCGGTTGGAGCAGGAAAACCGCACGCTCAGCGACGAGGTGAAATCGTTGCGCGGGGAACTCGCGTCATTGCGCGGCGCCGCCGAAACCAATCAAGCCGCGACCGCCGGCCGTGTCGATTTGCAGGAGCGGCGTATTGAGGAGCAGGCGCAATCCAAAGTCGAAGCTTCCCAAAAGTTTCCGATCCGGCTCACCGGCATGGCGTTATTTAACGCGTTTGCGGATTCGAAACAAAGCGGTGGCGTCGATTATCCGGTCGTGGCGGCGCCTCAAGGACCCGGTCACGCGGGTGCGACCGTTCGTCAGAGCATTCTCGGCCTCGAGTACCGCGGCCCGAAAGCGTTCTGGGGCGGAACGGTGCACGGCTCCGTATACATGGACTTCTTTTCCGGAACGCCGCCGTTAAACCAGACGATGCGGTTGCGAACCGGTTCCATCGAGATCGACTGGGCTTCGCGCAGCTTGATGGCGGGCATCGAAAAGCCCATCTTCAATCCGCGCGAGCCAAGCTCGCTGGCGCAGGTCGGTGTTTCCCCTCTGACCGGGGCGGGAAACCTATGGCTGTGGTTGCCGCAGGTGCGCGTGGAGCAGGATATCGCCTTCGCAAGTCAGACCGGTGTGCGCGCGCAGCTCGGCGTGGTGCAGACCCGTGAAGTGGGTCCCTACGCCGGCAGCAGCGTTCCGGCCGGGAACATCGAAGCTTCGCGCCCGGGGCTGGAAGGCCGATTCGAGTTCTATCACAAGTTCGGCGAGGAGCGCAGGCTGGAAGTCGCGCCTGGTTTTCATGTCAGCACGACCCATGCCTCGGGCTTTTCAGTCCCATCGCAAGTGTTTTCCCTCGACTGGTTCATCAATCCGTCTCCGCGATTCGAATTCACGGGTGCGTTCTATCATGGGAAAAACGTGGCATTCCTGGGGGCAGGATATCGTCAGGGTTTTGGCCTTTATCAAAACGAGGCGGATGCCGTGCGCAGCCAGGGCGGATGGGGCCAGTTCACCTTTCATCTGCTGCCGCGATTGGACCTTCACCTCTTGTCGGGACAACAGGACGACCGGAATTCCGATCTGGTGGCGGGCAACATCGCCAAAAACCTTTTCTTCGGAAGCAATCTCTATTTCCGCCTGGCGCCCAACGTCATTCTCTCGCCGGAAATCTCGCAGGTGCGAACAGTCTACCTGGGACAGGCGACCCGGTTGAACAATCATTATGATCTGGCGTTGGGTTATCTTTTCTAGCGCGGCCCTCTGGCTGGTCGATCCGCGCGCCGCGCTGGCCGCGACCCTGAGCGGCCAGGTGGAAATCACCAACTCGCGCGACGCGGCGGTCCGCAAGCGCAAAGACTACAGCGGGGTGCTTTTGTGGCTCGAGGCCGTGGACCGCCCCGCGCCTCCCTCCTCCCCGCCTAAGCGCGTCCAGATGGTCCAGCGCGATAAACGCTTCACCCCCCATGTGATCGCGATTCCGCTGGGGAGTATCGTGGATTTTCCGAACTACGACCCCATTTTCCACAATGCCTTCTCCAATTTCAGCGGGCAGCCCTTCGATGTTGGGCTCTATCCGCCTGGGACGAATCGCAGCTGGGTATTCAGGCAGCCTGGCATCGTGCGTGTCTTCTGCAATATTCATCCGACTATGAGCGCCGTTATCGGCGTCTTCGCCACGCCGTGGTTCGCGGTTACACCCGTCTCCGGAAAGTTTACGATAACGGATGTGCCGCCCGGCGAGTATCAGCTCCGACTTTTTCATGAGCGCGCGGTCCCCGAAAACCTGCAGGCGCTGGAACGCCGCATTCGCGTCTCCGATGCCGGTTTGGTCCTGCCGCTCATTTCCATTTCCGAAACCGGATTTGTTCCGGCGCCGCACCTGAACAAATACGGGCAGGAGTATCCGCCGGTGAGTAACGGCGAAACGTATCCGGGAGCGCCGCAATGATCCCCAGATGGTTTTCGCGGCTGTCTTTGCTCTGGAAGATCCTGTTGTCGACGTCTGTCGCGGTAACGGTGTTATTCGCCATCACCGGCCAAATCGTCCTGAACCACATCACCAAAACGATGTCGGACAGCCTGGACGAGGAAGTCCAGGCGAGCTTCGCCGCGTACACGTCGTTATGGAACTCGCGCGTGGAACTGTTGTCGTCGGTGAGCAGCATCCTGAGCAGGCTGCCCGAAGTACGGCTGGCGTTCGGCACCGGCGACCAGGCGACAATCCAGGATACGGCCGGAGAATTGTGGTCGAAGATTTCCCGCGCCGATGCCATTTTCCTGGTAACGGACCCGCGCGGCCGGGTGATCGCCTCATTGGGAGGGGCCATTCCACCCGCGCTCCGCAAGAACATGAATGTGGTGCCGATGGCGGCGGCGCGGTTTCCTAATCAGGTGTCGGGCTTTTTCGCGCAGGATGGCGAGGTGTATCACATCTCGGTTACGCCCGTGTACGTGGAATCCAGCCAGGGGCAAAGCCTCATT
>DATGII010000118.1:0-3042 GCA_035295805.1 Bryobacteraceae bacterium
AGGGGCCGCCAGAGGAGATTGTGATAGTTGATGACCAGCCGGGTGCGGCGATGGCTGACGCGCTTGAGATTCGAGAACAGCTGCTGGACATCGGCCGTGATCCCAATCACGTCCGACAGGATGATGCAGTCAAATTCTCCGGCCGCGGAAAACTCCTCGCCGGCGGCAACAAAGAAACGCCCACCCGGCACCCGGGCGCGCGCCCGCTCGATCTGGCGCCGAGAGACATCGATGCCGGTGAGGCTGCGATTGGGCAGCAGCGCCAACAATTCGCCGCCGCCGCAGCCCACTTCGAGCACGCTCGCTTCGGGTGGAATCAGCAGCCGGTAATAATGGCCGAGACAGCGGCGGTACTGGCGGCTGGCCCAACTGGAACAGGGCGGCTCTGTATCGTAAAATTCCGCCGTCTTTTTGAGATGCTCGCGATAGGACAATGGGGCGCGGGAAGTCGCTATGCTCGACACTCAATTTGACCGATCCTTAATTCTAACCGGTCGGCGAGAGGGATGCAGATAGCCGGCGCCGCGCGGGACTCGACCGCTTCGGACCGAACCGGCCGATGGCAGCATCCAGAACCGGGTCGCGTCTCCGCGTTAGCCGCTCATCGACGCCAGGAATTCGGCGTTGCTGCGGGTCTTGCCGAGTTTGTCGAGCAAGAGCTCCATCGTCTCGACCGGCGACAGCGGATTCAAGACCTTGCGCAGAATCCACACGCGGTTGAGCTCGTCTTTGGGCAGCAGGAGCTCTTCCTTGCGGGTGCCGCTCTTGTTGATGTCGATGGCCGGGAACACGCGCTTGTCCACCAGCTTGCGCTCGAGGTGGATTTCCATGTTGCCGGTGCCTTTGAATTCTTCGAAAATCACATCGTCCATGCGGCTGCCGGTATCGATCAACGCCGTGGCAATGATGGTCAGACTTCCGCCTTCTTCGATGTTGCGCGCGGCGCCAAAGAAACGCTTGGGACGCTGCAGCGCATTGGAATCAACGCCGCCCGAGAGAACCTTGCCGGAAGGCGGCACGATGGTGTTGTAAGCGCGGGCGAGGCGCGTGATCGAATCGAGCAGAATGACGACATCGCGTTTGTGCTCGACCAGGCGCTTGGCTTTTTCGATCACCATTTCGGCCACCTGCACGTGGCGCGTAGCCGGTTCGTCGAATGTCGAGCTGATGACTTCGCCCTTGACGCTGCGCTGCATGTCGGTGACTTCTTCGGGACGCTCGTCGATCAGCAGCACGATGAGCGAAACTTCCGCGTGATTGCTGGTGATCGAATTGGCGATGGACTGCAGCAGCATGGTCTTGCCGGTGCGCGGCGGGGAAACGATCAGGCCGCGCTGGCCTTTTCCAATGGGCGTGAGCAGATCCATCACGCGGCCGGAGTAATTCTCGCGAACAGTTTCGAGCTTCAGCCGTTCGTTGGGATAGAGCGGCGTCAGGTTGTCAAAGAAGATTTTGTTGCGCGCTTCCTCGGGCGGCTCGAAGTTGATGGCGTCCACCTTGATCAGCGCGAAATAGCGCTCGCCTTCCTTCGGGGGCCGGATCTGCCCGGAGATGGTGTCCCCGGTGCGCAGATCGAAACGCCGGATCTGCGACGGCGAGACATAAACATCGTCCGGGCCGGGCAGATAGTTATACTCCGGGGCGCGCAGGAAGCCGAAACCATCGGGCAGACACTCGAGCACGCCTTCGGAGAAGATGAGTCCGCTCTTTTCAGCCTGGGTCTGGAGGATTTTGAAGATCAGCTCCTGCTTGCGCAGGCCGGCGGCGCCCGCGATCCCCATGTCTTTGGCGACATTGTTGAGGTTCTGGATGCTCATGTCCTTCAACTCGACCAAGTCGAGCGTCGGAGTGCCGTTCTTTACGTTTTGTGCCTGCTTGGCGTGGCGGCGCGGGCCGGCTCCGGGCGGAATCGCGGACGGCACCTCGGCGGCGCCATCGGCGGCCTTCCCCTCAGGAGGCTTGCTGTCAGCCGCTTTCGGCTCGGCGGGCGCCGGCGTAGAGGCGGCTTTGGCGGCGCGCTCTCCGCGCTCCGTCCGCTCGCTCCTGGGAGGTTTCTCTGTCTTTTCCGCTTCCGCGGAGGCGGGAACCGGCTGGTCGGCCGGCTTATCCTGTGGAGGGACGTTCCCTAAGGATGAAGTGTTTTCGATATTGCTTGCCAAATTTCCCTCACTCCCCGGCCCGTCAGGGCCGAGAATGCCAGTGGTTCCGAGCCTTCCTGCCGGATAGCTCGAAAACCGCGGTCTGACTCCGATTGATTTAGTTTGTCCGTCTTGGTGGCGATCACCAGGTATGGCCTGCCATGATGTTCCAGCCAGTGCTTCAGATCCCGATCCGCCTCCATCCACCCGCGGCGTGAATCCAACACCAGACAGGAAAGCTTCAGATTTTCCCTCTTCCGTAAATAGTGCTCAATCAGCCCCTGCCAACGGCTCTTTTGTTCCGCCGGGACACGCGCATAACCATACCCGGGTAAATCGACGAAGTAGAACGCGTCATCGATTCGATAAAAATTGATCGTTTGTGTGCGACCCGGTGTGTTGCTGGTAAACGCCAAGCCCTTCCGCCCAGCCAGGGCATTGAGAAGGCTTGATTTCCCAACGTTACTTCTCCCTAAAAATGCGACTTCCGGCAGCCCGTCGGAGGGGAAAGTTTCCGGGCTTGCCGAACTAACGATGAATTCCGCTTTCAAACATCTGTGCCGGGCGGGCCTCGGAGCAGAAGGCCCCGACCCGCCCCACACCTCTAATGAGTCCGGTTCTCTTCAGCCGGCTGTACTTCCACGCCCGGCGCCGTCGCCGGCATGGGTAGCGCAACGATCTCCCCGGCCAGGGCGATCTTCAGGACTTCGTCCATGGAATCGACAAAACTTAATTTCATGGTCTGCTTGATCGCATCCGGGATATCCGGGAGGTCTTTCTCGTTCTCTCGGGGCATGATTGCTTCCAATATGCCATGACGGTGAGCGGCCATCAACTTTTCTTTGAGACCGCCGATTCCGAGCACTCTGCCGCGAAGCGTGATTTCGCCGGTCATCGCCACGTC
>DATGII010000119.1:0-72856 GCA_035295805.1 Bryobacteraceae bacterium
CGGCGGTACAGTTCGTGGTCGCGATCGGCGGCATCGGGCAAGCGCACGCACGCCAGCTCTGCGGCCAGCCGCTCGATTTCCGCGGCGTGCTGCGCGCCCGCCACCTTCCGCTCGGCAAGGCCGAAGCGCAGCGCGCCGCCGGTCCACTCGGCGAATTCCAGACCATGTACGCGCAGGCTGATGCGGCCATCGGCCTTCGGGACAGCCTCGACGCCGGGAAGATGGACAATATGCTGCCACCACCCGGCCTGATTCGGATCAGCCCGCCGGCAGGGCTCCAGCCGTGTATCGAGATTGCCGTGGTCGCGCGGATCGATCCGCGCCACGAAATCCTCGGGCGAATACGTGAACAATTCGAATCGCGCCGCTGCGGCGTTCAGGCATAGCAGCCGCAGCGCGGCCGCCCGCTCCGATCCGGCCGGCACATACAACGCCAGCCCCTCGATCGCGACGCGCGGCTGGCGGGCCCGCAGGTACTCGAGCCAGATCAGCCCGAACGTCAGAACCGCGGCCGCATCGGCCGGGGGCGGGCAGGCGAGGGCCGCCCAACCGTGCTGCCCGTGACGCAAAAACGCGCGCGGGTATGCGGGCGAGAGGCTGTGCTGGAGGTTGGGTTCCGCGCTCAGCTCCGCGAGCTTCCACTCCGGAAACTGGCGCCGCAGAAACAGCCGGAAGCGCTCGCGAAAGACAAGCCGCCCGCTGCGCCTCCCGGCTTCGGCGCCGGACGGCCGTCCCAGGTCGAGCAGAAAAAGCTGCCCTTCGCGATGCGCGAAACGCTCGACTACCAGTTCCAGCCGCGCAGCCGACGATCCGGCCACCTCCAGCACGCGACGCGTCAGGTTGCGGTTGCGGTCCCACGCCTGCATCATCAGCCGCGGGCCTCGCAATTCGAGCGCGATATTGTCGCCGGTTACCGGCAACAGCTCTTCGCCCGGTTCGAGCAGCGCGGGTTGTCTCGCTTGCTTGAGGAAAGCCTCAATCGCGGCGCGGGTCTGTTCGGCGCTGCGGCCGCCCACGCGAGGCGCGGAGGACATCGGCAACCGGATTGTAACTCCCGGCGCATGGATCAATATGCTGAACTGGACTTGAGCCGCTCGTCATGGGGAGAAGTTTTGCATTCGGCCTCACGCTGCTGACCGGAGCCGCCGCCTCCGCCGCCACGCCGCCTGATTTTGTCCACGACGTCGCGCCGATCCTGTACCGCTCCTGCGCCCCGTGCCACCATATGGGCGAGGCGGCTCCCTTTCCTCTGCTGTCGTATGCCGACGCGAAAAAACGCGCCCCCCAGATAGCTGCGGTCACACGCAATCGCTACATGCCGCCGTGGCTCCCCGAGCCGGGGCGCGGCGATTTCGAAGGCGAGCGCCGCCTCACGGACCAAGAGATTCACGCTATCGGCGAGTGGGCTGCGGCCGGCGCGCCGGAAGGCTCCTCCGATCAGAGCCCTGAGCCGCCCCGGTTTGCCGGCGAGTGGCAACTGGGCGCGCCGGACCTGGTAGTCGAAGCGGCGTCCTCGTTCCACGTGCCCGCGGCCGGTCCCGACGTCCACTGGAATTTCGTTTTGAGGCCCGATACCAAAACTCCGCGTTTCGTGCGAGCCCTTGAAATTCGCCCCGGCGACCGCAAGCTCGTGCATCATGCCAATCTGCTGGTCGATCGCACCGCCTCCACCCATCTGCGCGAAAACGCTCCCGGCCAGGGCTTCCCCGGCATGGATCTCGCCGTCATGCGGAGCCCCTTCGATCCGCCCGGCCACTTTATGTTCTGGAAACCGGGCAGCGCGCCCCACCAGGAGCCGCCCGGATTCGTCTGGCGTCTCAATCCAGCCGATGAGCTGGTGCTGAACGTGCACCTGCACCCTTCGGGAAAGCCGGAGGAGATTCGGCCCGCCATCGGCCTCTATTTCACCGATCAGCCGCCCGCAAAATTTCCACTCCTGGTGCAGCTGGAAAACAATCAGGCGCTCGACATTCCCGCGGGCGCGCGGAATTTTGTCGTAAGCGACGCGTTTTCTCTACCGCTCGACGCCGACGCCCTGGCTATCTATCCTCACGCGCACGATCTGGGCAAGCTGCTCGAAGCCTATGCCACGCTGCCCGATGGCTCGCGCAAGTGGCTGATTCGCATCCCGGAGTGGAATCGGGCGTGGGAGGCCGTCTACTACTACCGCGAGCCGGTGTTTCTTCCCCAGGGGACGCTCATTACAATGCGCTACCACTACGACAATTCGCCGGCGAATGTGCGCAACCCGAACCAGCCGCCGCGCCGCGTCCGCGCGGGCAATCAGGCCGGTGATGAGATGGCCGAGCTGTGGCTGGAGCTGCTGCCCCGCGGCCGGGGCGACCGGCGGCGAGAACTGGAAGAAGCCGTGATTCGCCACCGGCTCGACAGAAATCCCAAGGATTTTACGGCCAACCTCAATTTAGGAGCGGTTCTGTTGTCGCGGCTGAACGCGGCCGACGCCGTGGGCGTGTTAAAGAACGCTGTCGCCGCGGACCCCGCCCGCGCCGAAGCCCGCAATATGCTGGGGCTGGCGCTTCAGTTCGTAGGCCGTACCGCCGAAGCCGGCGCTGCCTTCGAATCCGCGCTCCGCCTGCGCCCCGATTACACCGCCGCCCGCTTCAATCTGGCCAATGCACAGATCAAGTCGGGCCGGCTCGACCAGGCAATCGAGAATCTGCGCAAGGTGGTTGCCGCGAATCCGGAAGACCCGCTGCCCAAGAAGCGGCTGGAAGAAGCGTTGGCCTCGCGCCGCTAGTGCACCAGCACTTCGGTTTTATTTTCCGCGCGCGTATTCGCCTTGATGATCCAGCGCATCCCGATCATCACCACCGCCGCAATCAGCGCGGGCACTGCCGCCGCCAGGAAGAGCTGGTGCGTGGTCCACTTCAGGCTCAGCAGAATCCCCGCCACCGTCGGTCCGACAATGGAACCGATCCGCCCAATCCCAAGGCCGGCGCCGACACCGGTCGAACGCAGATCCGTGGGATACAGCGTCGCCGCCAGCGCGTTCACGGCTGATTGGCCGCCCACGATTCCCATCCCCGCCACGAACACGATCACGAACAACAGAACCAGCGAGAGCCCCGGCAATCCGATATTGGCGATGCACAAGGCAGCCGTGACGAAGAACGTCGTCAGGATCGAAACGAACCCGAACCGGTTGACCAGCAGCCCCAGTATCAAGGAGCCGAGAACGCCGCCGATCTGCAAAGCCGTTCCCAGCAGCAGCGCGTAGGCTCCGGAAATTCCCGCCGCTTTGACCAGCGGCGTCGCCACCGTCGGCAGCCAACTCGAGAGAAAGTACAGGTTCAGCAGGTTCATGAAATACACGGTCCACAACAGAACGGTGCGCAGCGCGTAGCCTTGATGAAACAGCTGGACGAACGAAACACCCTGGCGTCTCTCTTCGCGCACAACGTACTGCGTGCGGCCGTCGCCGGGAGCCGAGGGGTTGATGCGCCGGATCCATTTCCGCAGTTTCTGCGGATCCTTGCCATGCAGCGCCAGGAACTGCAGGGATTCGGGGAGCAGAAACAGCATGAAGAGCCCGATCACGAGCGGCACCGCGCCGCCGAAGAAAAACACCGAGCGCCAACCGAACCGCGGGATGAGCCAGAATGCCACGAATCCCCCGATGGCCGCTCCCAGCGTGAACCCGTTGCCGACCACGATCATGAGCGGAACTCGCGCTTTGCGGGAGGCGTACTCGCCGACCAGCGCCATGGCGTTCGGCATAATGCTGCCCAGCGCGAGGCCCGCGATAAACCGCATCGCCAGCAGTTGCGGCACGTTTTGCGCGAACCCGGTGAGAATCGAGACCAGGGCGAAGAAAAGGCAGGCCCCGACGAGTACCGGCCGCCGCCCGATTTTATCGGCCAGCATGCTCAAAAAAATCGAGCCGAACAGAACTCCATAGAGCGCCGCGCTCAAGACCGAGCCCAGAATTGCCGGCGCGATTTTCCATTCCTGGCTCAGGGCCGGCGCCACGTACCCGATCGACTGCACGTCGAACCCGTCCATGATCAGGCACAGCCCGCAGAGGACGAAGATGCCGATCTGAAACCGGCTCACCGGGCTGCGATCGATGAGGTCGCTGACATTGATCCTGGCGGTGTCCACTGGCTTGGAACAGTATACACCGTGAGCTTAGCCCGCTCCCTGCCCGCCGGGCCTCGCTTCTTTTGGCAGCTTCCCAAGGCCAACGAGAGCCGTCATCAGGATCTCCACCTCTCAGAAAGTCTAGAACTACGGCCGGATCATCACACCGCGATGCTGCCAGCCGTAAGAGATTAAACGGTTTGCGCGGCTTATGACTAGATCGTCCTGAAACTTTATGCCACGATACCTCAATGCAAACGGTATTCGCGCCAACATCCAGCGTGCCGGAGCCACGGATAGATCGGGAGCAACCGGCAGTTTCCTACCCCGTCCAATTGCGCCTCCGTTATGAAATGACGGTGGGCTATCTTCATAAAGGTGAGGGACGCACGGTGAGTATGTCCCGCACCGAAGTGATTTTCGAGGCTCTCTTGCGCTTGCCCGTCGGAAAATGCGTGCGCCTGAGCATTGAGTGGCCGGTCAAACTGGACAACGAGATTCCGTTGACGTTGGACGTGCATGGGAGGACGGTTGCGGCGCAAGGCAACCGCGTCTCCGTTGAAATTCTACGCCACGAATTCCTTCTCCGGCCAAAGGGACGTGCCGCGTCCGCGTGATCTGGATATGGCGCGCCACGGGGGCGCCAGCGCGTCCGGTAGCATGGGCACATGGCCGCCCGCATCACCACCGTCGGCGTGATCTCGGATACTCACGGCCTGCTCCGCGACTCGGCCGTTGCTGAACTGTCCGCCTCGCAGCTAATCATCCACGCCGGTGACGTCGGTAAGCCCGAAATCCTCGAGCGCCTTCGACAGATCGCCCCGGTGATCGCCGTGAGAGGAAATATCGATAAAGGCGATTCCCTGCCGAAAACCGCCATCGCGCAAGCAGGGCCGGCGCTCATTTACGTCCTGCACGACATCCATGAGCTTGAGCTCGATCCGGTGGCGGCCGGTTTTCACATCGTGATCAGCGGCCATTCGCACAAGCCTTCCCGGATCGACCGCGCCGGCGTGACTTATCTGAATCCCGGCAGCGCCGGCCCGCGCCGGTTTACCCTGCCCATTACGCTGGCGCGCATGAACCTGGCGCAATTTCCCTGGACCATCGATTTCGTGGAACTGCGTTGAACGTTACGCGCCCGCGAGTCTGGGCAACAGCCGGAGCGCGTTGCCGCGCTCGATGGCGCGCAGGTCCTTGGCGGCAAAATGCTCCGCCGCCAGTCCGCCATTGACCTCGGCGCCCGTGCGGTACGGGTAATCCGTGCCGTAGACGATCTGCGCCGGCGCCACCATCTTCAACAGCGCCGCCAGCGCGCCCGGATGATTCGCCTGCGCCGTGTCGTAATAGAACTTCTTTAGCTCCGCCAGGTAGCCGTTCGGAATGCGCCGGGCCTTGTCCTTCAGCCCCGCTTCGGTCACCTGAAACCGGCTCAGCAGAAAGGGCGTGGTGCCGCCGCCATGCGAAAAGATCCAGCGGATCCCGGGAAACCGCGCCGCCGTCCCGCTGAATACCACGCTCGCTACCGTGCGAGTGGTGTCGGTGGCCCATTCGATCGTCCCCGCGCCCACTTCGTCTTTCAGATTTTCGCAGCACGAGGGCGTGTGCGGATGCGTGTAGACCACGGCCTTGCGCCGGTTGAGCTCTTCCCATACGGGCGCGAATGCGGCGTCGCCCAGCCACTGGTTTCCATAGCTGGTCATCAGGCCGATGCCGTCGGCTTTGAGCGTATCGAAGGCGTACTCGATTTCGCGCAGGCTGGCTTCCACATCGGGCAGCGGCAGCACCGCGAACAGGCCGAAGCGCCCGGGGAAATCTTTCACCATCTGCGCGCCGTATTCATTCACCTCGCGCGACAGGCGCCGCGCCACCGCCGCATCCGGAAAAATAACGTTGGGCGGCGAGAGCGATAGTACTGAAACCGCGATGCCGCTCTTGTCCATCTCTTCGATCGAGCGCGCGGGCGTCCACGCAGGCGCAGGCGGCTGCCCCAGCGCGACGATTGCGGACGAATAGTTCGGCGGGAACAAGTGATGGTGGATATCAATCCGCCGCGGCTTTTCGCCCGCCCCCGAGGCCCGAAATAGCGAGGCCGCGGCCAGGCCGCTCAGGAATCGCCGCCGTTCCAGGTGCATAATGATTCCAGATTCTACATCGGATGAAACTTTTCCGCACCCTGATCCTGCGGCCGCTCCACCGTGACCTGCTCCGCACCGCGCTCACGGTGCTGGCAGTCGCGCTCGGCGTAGCGGTTGTGGTAGCGATCGACCTCGCGAGCGATGCGGCAACCGGATCTTTTCAATCGTCGATGGAAACGCTCGCCGGTAAGACCGACCTTGAAATCCTCGCAAACGGCGGGGTTGACGAGGCGTGGATCGGCCGCCTCGATTCTCTCCCGGTCGACGCCCATTTCGCGCCCGTGATCGAAACCCAGATCGACCGGCCTTCGATCGGCTCCATCGCCGTATATGGCGTCGATCTTGCCGGCCTCCCGCCCGACGCCGCCATCGCTTCCAGCGCCTTGGCGCAACGGCTTGGAGTCGGAGAGAAGAGCCGTCTCACGCTGCCGGTCGGCGCGTTCACAGTAGCCCGCATCGCCGACGCCGGCAGCAGCGAGTTCCTCGCCATCGATATCGCCGCGGCCCAAAAGGTTCTCCATCGCTATGGCAAACTCGATCGCATCGACGTGACGGTGAACCGGGGCGAAGACTTTGCGCGCGTCGAAGAGGCCATCAAGAAGATTTTACCGGCGGGATATCTCATCGAGAAGCCCGGCGTGCGCAACGACGAAAATCAGCGTATGCTGCGCGCCTTCAAGTGGAACCTGCGGGTGCTGAGCTACATTTCGCTCGTGGTGGGCGCGTTTCTGATTTACAACACGATCTCGGTCAGCCTGGTGCGCCGCCGTGCTGAAATCGGCATCCTGCGCGCGGTTGGCGCGAGCCGCTTCACTGTGTTCGCGCTCTTCCTGGCCGAGGCATTAATCCTCGGCCTCGTGGGCGCGGCGATTGGAATCGGGTTGGGCCGCTTTCTGGCCGGCGGCACTGTCGGCCTGATCGCCGGGACGGTGAACGCCCTCTACACCACCAGCCGCCCGGCGGCCGTCGCTCTTACCGCCGGCGAGGCCGGGACCGGCATCCTCGCCGGCGCCGCAGTGGCGATTCTCTCGGCGTTCGCGCCCGCGCGCGAAGCCATGGACGTGCCGCCCACCGAAGCCATGAGCCGCGGTGCGCATGAGCATCACGCCCGCCTGCACTGGCGCCGCGCTCTATGGGGCGCGGCGGTGTTGGCCATTCTGGCGGGCGCCGCTTCGCAGGCCGGCCCGATCGACGGCAAGCCGATCGGCGGTTACGTGGCGGCATTGCTGGCGGTCGGCGCGGCGGCACTGGCCTCTCCCGCAGTGGTGCTTGCGGTAAACCGGCTCACCGCGTTGGTGGTGCGGCGGAGCGTCGAGGGCCTGTTGGCGGGCCGCAGCCTGGCAGCCTCGCTTTCGCGGACTTCGGTGGTGGTGGCGGCTCTGGCCACCGCCATCGCCATGATGGCCAGCGTCGGCATCATGGTCGCCAGCTTCCGCGAGACCGTAACGTTGTGGCTGGACGTGCAACTGCGCGCCGATCTCTACGCCGCCCCCGCCGGCCGCGCCGCCGCCGGAGAATATCCACCTTTGCCCGCGGCGTCTCCGGCAATTCTCGCGTCCACGCCCGGTGTGGCCGCGGCCGATTTCTTTCGTGCCCTCGAATTCCATTACCGCGGCGAGCGCGCCACGCTGGGCGGCGGCAATCTCGAGATCGTCCGCCGCTTTGGCCGCCTGCGCTTCCTGCCCCGTGAAGACCGCGACGCCATCCTGCGTTCGCTGCCCGGCCGGGACCGCGCGATTATCAGCGAGCCGTTCGCCAACAAGTTTGGAATCCGGCCCGGCGATCGCCTCACCCTCCCCATTGGCGCGCGCAACGTCACCGTTACGGTGGCCGGCGTGTATTACGAATATTCGAGCAGCCAGGGCTTCGTGCTGCTCGACCAATCGACCTTGTTGAAGTACCTGCCGGGGCAGCCGCCCACCAACGCCGCCATTTACCTGCAGCCCGGAGTGGACGCCGCCGGCGTGCAGCGCGAGATGCAGCGGCGCACCGCCGGCCTCGGCGTCGCCATCAGCCTGAATCAATCGCTGCGGCGCAGCGCCATCATCATCTTCGACCGCACCTTCGCCATTACCTGGGCGCTCGAAGCCGTGGCGATCGTGGTGGCCATGCTCGGCGCGGCCAATTCCCTGCTGGCCCTGGTGCTCGACCGCCGCCGCGAGCTGGGCCTGCTGCGCTATCTTGGGGCGTCCTCGCGGCAGCTGCGCGGCATGATTCTCGCCGAGGCCGGCCTGCTCGGGCTGCTCGCGACCATCCTCGGATTGGCGCTGGGGTTCGCTCTTTCGCTACTATTAATATTCGTAGTCAACAAACAGAGTTTTGGCTGGACGATCCAGTTTCATCCCCCTGTAAACCTGCTGGCGGGCGCGCTGCTGCTGGTGTGGTGCGTAACGGTGCTGGCCGGCCTGTATCCCGCGCGGGTGGCTGCGCGGCTCGATCCGATCGACGTGATACACGAAGAATAATGCTGGAAAAGGAAACTCCGCGCGCGCTGGAAGAGGCGCTGGCTGCTCTCGAGCACCGGTTCGCCGCCTTGCCGGACTTCCCGGTTTCGGCCACGGAGGGGACGAGTGCGGTGATGGCCGACGTCGCCGCGCGCCTCGGCGACAATTTTCCGTATTTCCATCCGTTGTATGCCGGGCAGATGCTGAAACCGCCGCACCCGGTGGCGCGCGCCGCCTACGCTCTGGCCACGTGGATCAATCCGAACAATCACGCGCTCGACGGCGGCCGCGCCAGTTCCGAGATGGAGCGCGAAGCGGTCGCGCAGATCGCGGCTATGTTTGGCTGGCGCGAGCACCTCGGCCACCTGGCCGGCGGCGGCACCATGGCCAACCTGGAAGCGCTGTGGGTGGCCGGCCGCCTGCATCCCCACAAGAAGATCGTCGCCTCGGCGCAATCGCACTACACGCACGAGCGCATCAGCGGCGTGCTGCAGCTTCCATTTGCCAAGGTTGCCACCGATACGCGCGGGCGCATCGACCCGTCGGCGCTGGAATGCATGTTGAAGGCCGGCGACATCGGCTGCGTCGTCGCCACGCTCGGCACCACGGCGACCGGTTCGGTGGACCCGCTGCCGGAGATTCTCGCGCTGCGCGAGCGCTACGGTTTTCGCCTGCACGCCGACGCGGCTTACGGAGGCTATTTCGGGTTGGCCGACAATCTCGGGCCGGAAGCGCGCGCGGCGTTCGATCGCATCTCGGAAGCCGATTCGATTGTCATCGACCCGCACAAGCATGGACTACAGCCGTACGGCTGCGGCTGCGTATTGTTCCGCGACCCCGCGGTCGGCGCTCTCTACCGGCACGATTCGCCGGCGACTTATTTTTCGTCCAGGCAGCCGCACCTGGGTGAGATTTCACTCGAGTGCTCGCGGCCGGGCGCTTCGGCCGTGGCTCTATGGGCGACCATGCGGCTGCTGCCGCTGGTGCGCGGCGGCGTTTTTGCCCAGGGGCTCTCGGCCTGCCGTCGCGCGGCTCTCGCGTTCCATGCGCGCCTCGCGGCGGACGGGCGCTTTATCGCACCCTTTGAGCCGCAGCTCGATATCGTCGTGTGGGCCCCGCGCAACGGTTCGGCGCAGCGGATTTTTGATGAGGCCGCCAAACG
Source organism: Bryobacteraceae bacterium (assembly GCA_035295805.1). Classification (GTDB taxonomy): domain Bacteria; phylum Acidobacteriota; class Terriglobia; order Bryobacterales; family Bryobacteraceae; genus PSRJ01. The sequence continues at coordinate 9,846 of DATGII010000119.1, forward strand.
CAATCTGCATCTGGCGCTGGCCCGGCTGCCCGGAGTTTTCTTCGGGAAGACGGAAGAAATCCTGGCGCTGCGCTCGGTGTTGATGAAGCCCGAGCACGAGCAGTGGATCGGCAGAATCTGGGAAATTTTGGACGAAGCTACCAACGCATGAACAGTTCCAACGCATCCATACGAAACATCGCGATCATCGCGCACGTCGACCACGGCAAAACCACGCTGGTCGACGCCATGCTCAACCAGAGCGGTATTTTCGGCTCGCACGAAGAGCACGTCGAGCGCGTGATGGATTCCAACGAGCTCGAACGCGAGCGCGGCATCACGATCCTTGCCAAGATCACCGGCATCCGCTATCAGGGCGTCAAGATCAATATCGTCGATACGCCCGGCCACAGCGATTTCGGCGGGGAAGTCGAGCGCGCGCTCAAAATCGTCGACGGCGTCATGCTGCTGGTCGATGCCAGCGAAGGGCCGCTGCCGCAAACGCGATACGTGCTCATGAAGGCGCTCGAGGCCAAGCTGCCGCCGATCGTGGTGATCAACAAGATCGACCGGCCCGATGCGCGCGTGCCCGAAGTGCTCAACGAAATCTACGATCTGTTCATCGATCTCGACGCCACCGAAGACCAGCTCGATTTTCCGGTGCTTTACACAATCGCCAAGACCGGCGTCGCGAAGAAGTCGATGGAAGATCCATCCAATGACCTGCGGCCGCTGTTCGACGCGATCGTGCAGCACATTCCCTGCCCCGGCGGCGATTTCGAAGACGTGCTGCAGATGCTGGTGGCCAATCTCGATTACAGCGATTATCTCGGCCGCCTCGCGATTGGCCGCGTGTTTCAGGGAACGCTGCGGCATGGCGAAGAAGTGGCCATCGCCAAACGCGACGGCTCCCTGCAAACCACCCGCATCACCAAGCTCTACTCCTTCGAAGGCTTGAAGCGCGTCGACGAGACCATCGGCCGCCCCGGCGATATCCTGGCCATCGCGGGGGTCGAGGGCATCACGATCGGCGAAACCCTGACCCACGTCGAAACCCCGAAGCCGTTACCGCCTATTCACATCGACGAACCCACGATTGCGATGGCATTCACCATCAATACTTCGCCTTTTTCCGGACGGGAAGGCCAGTGGGTCACCTCGCGCAACCTGCGCGACCGGCTCGATAAGGAACTGCTCACGAACGTTTCCATCCGGGTCGAAGAACTGGGGCACGACACGTTCAAGGTGATGGGCCGCGGCGAATTGCAGCTGGCGATTCTTATCGAAATGATGCGCCGCGAAGGATTCGAACTGGCTGTCGGCAAACCGGAGATTCTCACACGCACCGTGAATGGCAAGGTGCAGGAGCCGGTGGAGCACCTGATCATCGACTGCCCGGAGAGCTTCATCGGCGTGGTGATCGAGAAGCTCGGCGCGCGCAAAGGCAAGATGATCAAAATGGTCAATCATGGCTCGGGGCGCGTACGGCTGGAGTTCCACGTCCCGTCGCGCGGCCTGATCGGGCTGCGCAGCGAAATCCTCACCGATACGCGCGGCACCGCCATCATGAATTCCCTGTTCCACGGCTACATCGACTGGCAGGGCGATATCCCGACTCGCCCCACCGGTTCGCTGGTGGCCGATCGGCCCGGCAAGGTGACCGGACACGCCGTATTCAACCTGCAGGAGCGCGGGGAAATATTCGTGTCCCCCGGCACCGAAGTCTACGAAGGAATGATTATCGGCGAGAACGCGCGCGAAAAAGACCTCGACGTGAACATCGTCAAGGAAAAGAAGCTCACGAACATGCGCGCTTCGACCGCCGATGAAGCCATCCGACTGGTGCCGCCGCGCATCCTGAACCTTGAGCAGGCGATTGAATTCATCCGCGACGATGAATATGTCGAAGTCACGCCGCAATCGATTCGCCTGCGCAAGAAGATTCTCAAGGCCAACCAGCGATAACCGCTCAAGTGGAGCGGTCAAAACGGCGACCGGCACGGAAAACAAAAGAGTTAACCATGCGCGACCGCTCCACTGGAGCGGTCGTGGAAACCTTCGGTCCGTCATTTCGTCAGTGTTACCATCGGCTTAGCCAGGGGTGGCCTGTGACGCGCGACGAGGTTCTGGCCCAGCTACGTGAAAGGATTGTGCGGTTCGCGGCATCCCATGTAGCGAGGGACACCGCCGAAGATCTGGCGCAGGAGGTCCTTATGCTCCTGCACGAAAAGTACGCCCACCTGGAGCGCCCGGAAGACCTGCTGCCGCTTTCGCTCCAGATTGTACGGTTTAAGATGATGAGTTGGCGGCGAAAAGCCGTGCGCCGAGGCGAGAACACCCAGGTGTCCATCGACGAAATGCCGCTGCCGGATCTCGGCCCCGGCCCCGCCGACACGCTCGAGCGCAAAGAAATGCTGGGGCGGCTGGAGACGGCGCTCGGGCGCCTGGGCGAGCGCTGCCGCGAACTCTTCCGGCTGAAGCTGGAAGGCCGGAGCTTCCCGGAGATCCAGAAGCTTTTGGGCGTAGGAGCGATCAACACGATTTACACGTGGGACCACCGGTGCCGCAAGCACCTGCTGGAATTGATGGGCGGAAGTTGGGAAAAGAAATGAGCCGGGACGAGATCCAGAAGCTTTTGGGCGGATACGCCACCGGCACGTTGACTCCGGCAGAGCGCGATGCATTGTTTGCGGCCGCGCTCGAAGATCAGGATCTATTCGACTCGCTGGCTCGCGAAGAGGCGTTGCGCGAACTCCTGCAGGACCCCGCCGCCAAAGCGCGGCTGCGCGGCGCGCTGGAGCCGAGACCGGCGGCGCCGTATTGGAACTGGCTGCGTCGGGCGGCATGGGCCATTCCGGCGGTGGGGTTGGCCGCCATAATCGTGGTGTTCGTCATGCAACGGCAGGCATCGCGGCCGGTCATGATCGCGCAGGCGCCCGCGCTGCCGCGTATGGGACCGGTGGCGCCGGTTCCTTCGCCGGTGCCGCGCTCGTTGGATCTGCGGCTCCCGCCGCTACTCGAAGCGCGGCGGGAGCCGGTGGCGCCGGTCGCAGCGCCGCCGGCAAGAGACGCGGAGGCTTTGAAGGATCAGGCTCCAGCCGCCCCGCCGCCGCCGGCGGAGACCGTCGCGGTCGAGGCGGCTCAAATCCAACAGGGCCAGCAGGCCGCGGCCGGAGTTCGGCTGGGAACTACCGCGCAGACGCTCGGCGCAGTCGGCGGTTATGTGCCCCGGCCGGATGCGCGCGCCCTGTTTTTCGGCCAGCCAAACGCGCCGGTCTTCCAGGCGAATCGGGTAGAGCCGCAGCAGCAGAGGGTCGCGGTAATGCGGAGCGCGGCGGCGGCACCCGTGACGCAACCACTGGGAATCCGGTACAGCATCCTGCGCCGCGTCCCCAACCGGGAGCTCGCGGCAACGATACCGAACGAAGTTCTGGACCCGAACGATCAGATGGTGGTGCGGTTCGAGTCGAACGAAGCCGGTTATCTTTCGGTGTTTGAACGAGCGCCGGAAGGATGGCGGCTGTTGAACAGCGGTCATCTCGAACGCCTGGGGCCGTACTTCGTACCCGCGAGCGGCTCGCTGACATTTGATAACGTCGCGGCCCGCGAGCTGTTCGTGGTGTTTTCGCGGCAACCGCAGCAGACGCCCTACCCGGTACCCGAAGCGCGGCTCGATCAAGTCATGGACTCGAACCTGGCGGAGCGCCTGACCTACGTGGTCAGCACGGCCCCGCCGGCGCCGGCGCAAACGATCGCGTTTCCGATCAAGCTAACGCACAAATGACCGCTACTGCACCGGGATAAAAACCGTCTGCGCCACGGACGAGCCGCTCAGCAAGGTGACGGCCAGGGGCTGATCGCCGCTGGTTACTCCCGCCGGCACAGTCGCGTTGATCTGGTACGTGCCCGGACTGACAATTCCACAAAACGACACCGGCGCCGCTTGCCCGCCAATTGTGACTTGGGCCAGAGGAGCGCGGATGTCCGAACCGGTATGCGCCAGCGGATAAGCGACATTCGCGGCGATCTCGGGGTTCAGCTGGGTGGTGGTGGGGCCGAAAGCAGTGCCAAAGATGAGGATGGTGTCGCCTGCTTTAGCGGGACGGGATTGCGTCGAGGCTCCCAACAGGCCCGCCGGAGCCAGATATTCATAGCTGGTCGCGCTGTCCATTACGACCGCCACGGCATAACGGCCCTGACTCTGCGGGAACGTGTAAAGCGCCGGCGAGGATGTAGCGAGTGCCGCCGTAGCGGGCTGGCTCGACCCGGTGGCATTCGAAACTACCACACTGGCATTGCCAAGCGTCGCCGTAGCCGGTACCAGGGCATTGATTTGCGTCGAGTTGACGAAGCTCAGGGGTGCGGACTTTCCATCGATGGCCACGGTGACGCCTCCCAGAGTCGTCGGGAACACATTATTGATGATGGCGCCGTCCCAAGTAGCCCGCGCTGAAGCGAAGTTTGTACCCATGATGGTGACCCACGATCCGGATTCCAGAGCCTGCGCTCCGCTGATCGAGTTGACGATGCTGGTAATGGTGGGAATGCCAGTGGTAGCGGTCGAAGCGGGCGTCAGGACGTAATCCGCAGCGTAGATATGGTCGCCGCGGGGCGTGTTATCGCCGTTAGTCGCGTTGGCCGATACGTAGAGGTGCACATTGCCCGCACCAGCCGCCGGGGCCGTCCATTGCACCGTGATGGTGTTGGTGAGGGAGGGTTGCGTGTGCTCGATCCACTGAATGCCATTACCGCCGCAACCGGTGGCCGGCTCAATCGCATTGTCGGAGCAGACGACCTTTTGATTCGTAGCGGCCGTGAAGTTGCCGGCCTGCTGCGTCGAGGAGCCGCTTTCCAACCGGGCGCTCATCTCGAAACCGTAGGTGGCGGCGACGGCATCATTGATGACCACGGTGAAATTCTGAGCCTGTCCGGGAGCGTAGGTCAGCCCGTTGGCGAAAGCCACGCGCACGCTGCCGCCGCCGTTGAGCGGCGTTCCCGTATGGCACTGGGTACAGGCGATGCCCGGCTTGTCTCCCGGCGCGACAGTAAATCCGTCCGGAGGGCCGCAGTCCCGCATGTTCACCTCTGATTGGGGAGCCGAGACGAGTGGTTATGATTTCGGAACCGAGACTTGCCGTTGATTATGCCGAAACGGCGGCGGTTGGCCTAGAGGCTAAGTGTAAAATTTTTGTGAACTATCGCTGACATTCCGTCTGCTTTATCAGAACGGGATCCGATCACGCTACCACGCCAGAGGGCCACGGCTCGGCAGCAGCTTCGAGAAACAGGCGGGCGACGCGCGGGGCGTCGAATTGTTGAACCCATTCGGCGCCGGCTTCGGCTTGGACGCGGCAGGCGTCCGCAGACCGGTATAGGGCCTCGATGCCTGCGGCCAGCGCTTCGGGATTATCGGGGTCGACCAGCAGACCGTGCGGCGCCACCTCGGGGATGGCGGCCGCGCGCGACGCCACAATCGGGCACCGCGCCGCCATTGCTTCCAGCAGCACGATGCCGAAACCCTCCTGCACGCTGGGAAGACAGAAAAGGTGCGCGCGATTGTATTCTTCCGCCAGGGTGGATCGCGTGACATCGCCGAGCCAGGTGACCGTGTTGTCGAGGCGCAAATCGCGCGCGAGGCGGCGCAACGCAGGCGCGCAGGGGCCATTGCCGACAATGCGGAGTTGGAGAGCGCGGATTCTCTCACCCATTTGAGCGGCGGCGCGCAGCAGCACATCGACGCGTTTGCGGCGGTAGAATCGGCCGACGAACAGGATGGTGAATTTGTCTGACGCGGCGGGGTGGCGATCGAGCCAGCTGCGCCATTCGGTGAGATCGATCAACTCGGGAATTACGGCGGGCAGCCGGTCGAGACCGTACAGCTCGCGGGCGCGCCCGGCGGAGTACCGGCTGGTGACGAAAACGCGGCGGGCGCGGTGCACGTGGAGACGTTCGCAGCGCGCCTGGACGCCCATTGTAAAGCGCGTGAGGCCGGATTCGAAGCGGACCTCGTCGGCGATCACTCCTTTGAGCGAGGCGATATCGGCAGTGCGATAGCCATCCATATCGAAGCCAACCGTGAGGTCGAACCCGGGCTCGCGGCGCAGCAGACGGTTGAAGAGAAGGCGCTCGGCAGTGTAAACGGGGAGATGAATGTGCGGCGTTCGAAACTCCACATGATGGCCCTGCGCCTCCAACGCGCGGGCCAGCACGTGCATCCCGACATAGGTTCCGCTGCCGCGGGCGACATCGAGCGGGGTGGAAGTAAGAAACCGCAGACGCACTGAAGCTACTATGATAATTGGTGAAGAAAGCGGTTTGCCTGCTGAGCGGCGGGCTTGATTCGGCGACGTGCCTGGCCCTGGCGCGGCGCGAAGGTTATGCCTGCTATGCGCTCTCGTTCGATTACGGGCAGCGGCATCGCATCGAGCTCGAAGCGGCCCGGCGCGTGGCGGAGTGCCTGGGCGCCGAGCGGCACATGGTGGCGCAGATCAGCCTGGATGCGTTCGGCGGCTCGGCGCTGACAGCCGACATCGCGGTACCGAAGGCTCGTTCGCTGGAGGCGATGAGCCACGCAATCCCGATCACGTACGTGCCGGCGCGCAACACGATTTTTCTTTCGTTTGCGCTGGCGTGGGCCGAGGTGCTGGAAAGCTCCGATATTTTTATTGGCGTGAATGCCCTGGACTATTCCGGGTACCCGGACTGCCGCCCGGAATTCATCGAAGCCTACCAACGAATGGCCAACCTGGCGACCAAGGCGGGAGTGGAAGGGCGGACGCAACTGCGCATCCATACGCCGTTGATCCGGCTCAGCAAAGCGGAGATTGTAAAGCTGGGCGCCGGGCTCGACGTGCCATTCGGCTTGACGCATAGCTGCTACGATCCCGGCCCGGACGGACGGCCGTGCGGCCAGTGCGATTCCTGTCTCTTGCGGCGCAAAGGTTTCGAGGAGGCCGGGATTGAAGATCGCTGAGCTGTTTTATTCGCTCCAGGGGGAAGGCGCGCTGCTTGGCGTGCCCTCGGTTTTCATCCGTACCAGCGGATGCAATCTGCGCTGCGCGTGGTGCGATACGCCGTACACGTCTTGGCAGCCGGAGGGCGTGGACTTTTCGCTCGACCGGATTTTGGATGAAGTCAACGCGCACCCGGCGCGGCACGTGGTGATCACGGGCGGCGAGCCGATGATCGCGCCCGAGATCATCGCGCTGACCGGGCGGCTGCGGCAGGCGGGTTTGCACATCACGGTGGAGACCGCAGGAACCGTGTTCCAACCGGTGGCCTGCGACCTGATGAGCATCAGCCCGAAGCTCGCGAATTCGACTCCGCTGGCGGGCCGGAATTCCCGGATTGCCGGTGACCCGCAAGTCGCCGGCCGCTGGGCGGCGCAGCACGACCGGCTGCGTATCAACCTAGAAGTGCTCCGCAATCTGATGGATCGATACGACTACCAGCTCAAGTTCGTGATCGAGAAGACGGCGGATCTGGACGAATTGCGTGAGCTTGTCTCGGCGCTATCGGCCGATCCGGGACGGGTGGTTCTGATGCCCGAAGGCACCGATCGCGACTTGCTGCGCGAGCGCGGCGCGTGGCTGGCCGAGATCGCAAAAGCCGAGGGTTTCCGCTTCACCCCGCGGCTGCATGTGGAACTGTGGGGCAACCGGCGCGGCGTGTAGATAAGTATTAGCGGGGCAGGCCCGGTTCATTCCGCATGAGTCCGCCAGGCAATTAGAAGTAAGATGGAAAGTATCCGGGGGCGTAGCTCAGGTGGATAGAGCAACGGCCTTCTAAGCCGTAGGTCGGGCGTTCGAGTCGCCCCGCCCCTACCATCACGCCGCCGCGGTACGGCGGCTCAATACGCGGGGGCGTCGCTGGCGGGAAAGGATTCCTCCGAAGCCAGCTCGACCCGATCGAGCGGAGCAGCCTGCGCCGGTTCGGAAGGCGCACCGCGGCGCTCTTCGCCGCGGGGTACGACGAGAGCTCCCATCACGGCGCCGACCGCCAGACCCATCAGAAATCCAGTGATGCCTTGCATGTAAAAACCTCCGCTCAAGGGACGCGATGGCGCCTCTCAGTGAAACCGTTTCTTGTAAAACAGATCGAGGTTCACCTCGCCGTTGACGTCGCGCGCCAGGATGGCGGACCATCGCGGGTTCATAGCCCATTCGACTCGTATAATTTGTGGATTGCTCTGCGTGACGTCCTGAATGTATGTGAACGTCATGCTGCTATTGATCTGCTGTTGTAAGGTGAGCGTGGCCTGCGGTGTGTTGCTGGCGCCAGTGACTTGTGGATTGATCTGCAGCTTGCTGACTCCGAACAGCCGCTGCAGGCGGCCCGATACCGGACTCGCCACGGCTTGACCCAACAGCATGGAAGCGCCGGCCTGCCCGACATTCTGTTGCGGGGGCGGGGCCTGCCGCGCCGCCAGGACCGGATCCGAAGTCGGCGGCTTGCCGGTTGCCAGCAGCGACACGATTTCCGTGAATTGCAACGGTGGATCGGAATGATACGACAGTTTCATCTTATCCGCGGGCCCGGAGACATTGAGCGTCACATTGACGCCCTGCACGGTTGTGCTTAACGCAACGTCGAGAACCGGCTGGATCTGGTTCGGGTCAAAGAAGGTGATCGCGCCCTGATCCACGGTGTATTTGTTACCAAAGAACACGACTTTGCCTTGTGTAACATCGACCCGTCCCAACATTCCCGGATGATCCGGATTACCCCGGAGGGTGAGATTGGCTTCCGCCTGGAGGTTCTCGGTGAGTTCGGTTCGGAACTGCACGCCCGTGGTAGTCATGATCCGCACGTCGAACTTCATCCCGGCCATAAAGCCGGAACTGACCGAAGGCGCCGATGGAGGCGCGGCCGCGGAATTGAGCATCGCGCCCATATCGGTATGGCTGTGCATCGCGACCTCCGAGATGCGGACCGTCCCGGAGAGAAGGCTGCTCGAGGTCACACCTGTCAAAGACAGTTGGGCACTGGCCGTGGTTGTAATGCTCTCCGGGTAGCGCACGTGAATCTGGTTGGCTTGCGCCTGTACGCGAAACTGCATTTCGGGCCCGCCATAGCCGACCGAACCCGACACCGTGACCTTGCCGCCGCCGCTCTCAGCGGTAAGGTTTTGAATCACGGCCTCGCTGCCGTTAAACAATACCGTCCCGTTGGCATTGGACACGCCGTTCGGCACGTCTGTCATATTGAATGAGGCGTTTTGCAGCTGCAGACGGCCGTTCACGGAGGGCTTCGCCGGCGTGCCGGTGATGGCCGCGTTCAAAGCCACGCTTCCCGAGGAAAAGATGTTGGAGCTGAACGCCTCCAGCAGATCCAGCCGGATGTTGGCGTCGGCACGCAGGTTCATTCGCTGCGGGCTGCCTAGCGATGCGGAGCCGGCCAGATTCAACGTACTATACGGACCCACGATGTGGGCGCGTTGGACGGTAACGACGGAGCGCGCCAGTTGCACGGAGACGGGGCCGTCATTGTGCAGCTCGAACTGAACGCGCGGTTGCGTCCCGGTGGTGGCTACGTTTGTCGAATGCGCTTCAACTTTAGTGAGTTGGAGAGCCGCAGTAAGCGCATCCATCCGTTGGGTCGGACCGCTCGCCGTTATTTGCCCATCAACCGCCGCGTCGAACGGCTGAGGGCCGGTGCTGCCCGTCCAGGTTTCGAGGCCGGCGTAGGTCACATTCGAGAAATTCACCCGCGCGTTCAGTGGATAATCACCGGTAAGGCCCAGGGTTCCCTCGCCTTTGATATTGGACCGGGCGAAATTCGAGGTCAGATTAAAAGCCACCTGCTGACCCCGCGTTTCCGCCGCGAGAGTGGCATCCCCAACCGGCCTGCGATCCACCGCCAGGCCGCGCGCGGACAGATTTGCGTTCAGCCGCGAGAACAATGGAGGCGCGTTGCGCCGCAGCGTGCCGGCGCCTTCGGCGGACAGTTCGACTGTGCCGGTCAGGCCGCGCTTCGCCTGCTCGATCGCGTGAAAACGCGCCAGTTGGAGCTGATTGCTCCGCACCCGGAACTGCGCCTGGCCTTGCTGAAGATCGCTGACGGGGTGCGCGAAGGAAGCGCTGATTTCGATGGTGTTCGGGCCGTCTTCCAACCGGAACTGCGGTAAATCGATCAGCTGGTCTGAGTAATTAATCGTGGCCTGAAGCCGGTTGAATGTCTGCTGAAAGGCGGAGCCGTTTGTGACGCTCAGGTTAGCGCTGGCGCGCGGAGTCGCGAGGGTCCCGGAAACCTGCGCCGCGGCGTTGAAGTTTCCGCGAACGGGCAGATCGCTGCGGCCCGCTACCGCCAGCACCCGATCGATCGGCAGATTCGAAACTTGAGCGTTGGCGCTGGTCTCGTGATCTCCGGTCAGCAGCGATTGGCCGTTCACGCGAATGGTTGAGCCGGCAAAATCGGAATTCACATTGTATTGAAGGTTTGCACCATTCGTATTCGCAACAATAGTCGCATCGCCAAGACGCTGCCCCTGCATTTGGAGCCCGCGAACGGACGCGTTGGCGGTAACGCTGGTCACCTGAAACCCGGACCCAGACCTGCCGCGGCGGATCGTGGCGGCAGCATCGGCGTTCAGTGTCAGCAGACCTCCGAGACCGGGCCGGTCTTTTACCAGTGATTGGAATTGCGCAAGCTGGATCTGATTGCTTGCGACGTGCGCGCGCAGGTTGCCGCCGCGGAGATAATTCGCGGTCGCGTCGAGACGCGAGGGGCCGTTTGTCAGCGAAAGGTTTACCGAGCCAACCGGATCGCCTATTGTTCCTTCAACGTGGGCGTTGGCATTCAGCTGGCCCTCCACCGGACTACTGGATTCGCCCGCAAGGGCCAGGATGTCCGACACGTCGGCATTGCGGATTGTTGCGTCCGCACGAACGGGCTCGAAATCCTCAGGCTTCCAATTGCGCAATCCTACCGACGCGTTGATCTCCGTCTGGAGCATTCCGTGGGTCAGCATTGCGTTGGTGACCGTCGCGCCCGAGCGCGATGCGGCCAAATCGGCGTCGAAGCGGGTGAAGGGGCGTCCGTTCACCGAGAAATCGGCTAAGGCGGCATGGGCGGCAATCCGAGGCGCGCTGACGCTGCCGGTGACGGTCGCAGTGAGGGTCGCATTGCCCCCATTTTGGAAAGAAACGGGGATGGCGGCGACCGGCCGGAAGTCGGCGGTGTTGCGGGTTACGAGTTTCACCTGGATCTGGTGTCCGATCGAGCCGGAAAAATCGAGGCGCGTGTTAGGAAGGGCGAGATAGGAACTGCCAAGATTTACCGTGTCAGTGCCGCCGTTGTAGTCGGTGTTGATACGGCCGGATACCGGGACCCCGCCGGATCGCGGTTGAATCATTAAAGCCGCGCGCGCGGCCAAGCCCGACGGATTTTTGACATCACCCGAGGCCTGCAGATCGCCGGAAATCGCGCCGCTATAACCGATGCCTCCGGGTTTGAAGAATGCCGAGATCTGCTTGATGCCGAAATTGTTCAACTTGCCCGAAAACTGGAAGGTCCGCATGTTGTCGAGGGAGCCGGAACCCACCAGGTCGCCGTCAAGCAGGGCGAGGCGCAGGCCGCCCAGTTGAACGCGGCGCGGGTCGGCCGTGACACTCGAATCGAGAGTGGCGCCGGTAATGCGGGTGGCGCCCTGGCCGGCGGCGAGTTGGCGACCGGTAATATTGGCCTGGAGGTTATAATTGCCGGAGGAATCGAGGCGCGCGTTCCCACCGACCCGGATGACGCCGTCCGGCCGTGCGGAAACACGCAAAAGGCGCCCGAGTTCGCCCAATTGGAGGCCCGCCTCGAAGCGCATGCCGGCGGGGCGGTTCGGCTGCTGGAGATCGCCCGAAGCAGTAATTTCGCTTTGGCCCAGCCGGATACGAGCGCTCTGAACAGAGAGGCGATTCTCGCCGGTGGAGGCGCTAATGTCCGCTATAAGTTCGCCGGGACCGCGAATGGTATCGAGCGGTATCATCAATCCCCCCGCCCGCTTGAGCTCATCCAGTGACAGCCGCGCATTGACCCGCGCCGAGGTTTGCGGCGACACCAGGTGGTCGATCGATCCGGAAATCTGCACCAGCGATCCCGGGGTAGTCAGTCTGGCATTGGCGAGCGAGATCTTGTCGGCCTCGATCGTGACCGGCAGGTTGACATTGACGTCGAGCGGAGCGTTGCCGGCCGATTGGAGATGAAGCGGGCTGATATCGAGCTCGCCGACATAGCGCGGCATCAACGGGTTATACCCGAGCTGGGCGCGCAAATTATTGCCGGACGCATTAAAGCCGGACTTGCGCTGGGCGAACGTAAGACTGCCGTTCCGGAGATCGAAGCGACCGATGGCGAGGTCAACTACGGTTTGCAGACCGCTCTTATTGCTGGTTTGCTGTGTTTTAGGCTGGGGGATATTGGTATGCCCGTCGGGATAGACAATGACGTTGGCCTGCGGAGTATCGATGAGCAGATACGCGATGTCGACGGCCCCTTTAGCTGGGGAAAGGAGCTTGAGGTCTATTTGAACGAGATTGGCGCGGAACAGCGGCGGCGATGGGGGCGCTTCCAGGCCGTGAATCACAAAATCGCGAACCTGGGCGCGCAAATGAGTCCAGTCGAAGGTGAAGGAGCCGATATCGGCTTTGCCCCCCGTCCCATCTTCGACGGCGCTGATGATCTTTTCGCGGACGAAGTTGTGGAACCAGGCAGTCTGCACAACAATGAGGGCGGCGAGAAGCAGAACAATGACCAGGCCGGCGAGGGAGACGGCACCGATGGTTATGATCTTCAACGGACGCGTCATTGAAACGCCTCCTGCTTATAGTCGATATGAGTGTTGGCGCGCGCTTGTTTGAGCCAGGCGTCCAACTGTTGGTCGACACCGGCCGCGCCGGGCGCGAGGCGGTCGGCGGATTGGGGGCGGGCGGGCGATTCCGGCGGCTTGGTAGCCGGCGATTCAGGCGCGCGCGCTTCGCGGTTCGCAGACGGTTCGGGATTTTCCTGCACGTCGGGATGGAAACGTTCGTCGGTGAACTGGATGACGGTCAATTGCCAGAGCAGGTATTGCTTGACTTGGCCTTCGGTGAGGCCATAGCGCTCGAGCGCGGCGCGAAACTCGGCATCGCCGGGGTAACGCTGCCGGCGCAAATTGCGCACCATGGCGTCGGCCTTGGACGGATCGGGCGCCTGGTAGTGGGCCACTTCCATTTCCTGGCGAATGAGCTGCTGATCGACCAGGCGATCGGCGGCGGCGCGGCGCTGCTGCGGACTGAAATCCGGCGCCTGGGATTGCATGAATTCTTCCAGCCGCAGCTCTTCGTTAACCTCAGTTTCGGTGATCACGTCGTTGCCGACCACGACGGCGACACGATCCACAACGGCCGCCGCAGCGACAGCCGCGAAAAAGATATGGAGAATCGACCGCATATTAAAAAGCCTGTCCGATCGAAAAAAAGAATTGAAAGTGGCTGACACGCTGGACGGCAGGAGTAGCCGTATTGAACAGCAGCTGCTGGTAAGTGCCCTGCAGGCCATTGAAGGTTGGCGGATTGATGCTGTATGCCAGATCGATGCGAATCGGGCCGACCGGGGTTCGATAGCGGATCCCAAATCCGGCGGCATGCACCATGTAATCGAAGTCGGTGAGATTGTTCTGGTGAGTGCGGAAAGAAATGGCGCTGACACTGGAATAGACATTGCCCATATCGTGAAACAACACGCCGTCGATATTAGCGCCCATGAGGGGGAAGCGCAGTTCCGTCGAATGGAAAAGCAGGCCGTTGCCGCCAACGGGGAAGCCGGTGGTGGGGTCGCGCGGGCCGGCCTGATTGTCGGGAAAGCCGCGATGCGAGGTGCTGCCGCCGCCAAAAAAACGCTCGGGCAAGGGGACATAGTCGAAAGGATCCACTCCGGGTGTGACGCTGAACGGGTGAATCCAGCCGAACTCGGTATTGCTGGCGACGACGACATCGCCGGTTATCCGCTTGTAGTAGGAGTTACGGCCAAGGAAGCGGATGAAATTTTTGTTGCCGCCGAAGTAATGCTCCACTACGCCCAGATCCAACGAGTTGTAAATACCGCGATGGGCATTGATGGGATCGTCGCGGCGGTCCTGGATGAAGGTCGTGGACAGAATGCCGAGGCGCGCAGGCTGGGCGGTGAGCGGGATCAGCAAGGGATTAATTTTGAGGCTTCCCTGATCGACCTGAACGTCACGCCACGTATAGCGGAACAGAGCGGTTTCGGATTTGGAGACTTGCTTGGAAAGCTGGGCGGAGCCTTCGAGCCGCCTGCCGATGAAGGTGAGCACGTCGCGCTCGTTGTCATAAAGCCCGGTAATCGTGATATTGCGGCCCTGGACATCGCGGTAGTGAGGGACCGAGTAAGTCAGGGAGACGCGGCGGTCGAGAGTGGAGTAGCGGCTCTTGAAATCGAGGCTGTGCCCCAGCCCGAACATGTTATAGCGGCTGATTTCCAGGTCGGCGCGGGGGGCGAACCCAGTGGCGCCCCCGGGGTTGTTGAGACTGGTCTGACTGCCGCCGATGCGGGCCAACTCGCCGCCGAAACCCACGCCTACGTAATAGCGATGGCCTTCGGTCAAGTGGAAGAGGACATATTTGCGCTCGATGTCTCCATTCGGGTTCTGGATCGCCATGTCGACCCGATCGAAGACGCCGAGATTATAGAGGCGGCGCTGCATCAAGCCCATATCGGTCCAAGAAAGCGGATCTCCCGGCTGCAGGGCAATGCTGCGGTTGAGCAGGCTGCGCCGGGTGTTGTGCAAACCGGAGAAGAGCACGTCGCGAACGTAACGCGGCAGGCCTTCGGTGATGAAATACTGCAGGGTCACCTCGTGAGTGCCCGGGCCGGGCGCCATGCGCCAATCGAACCCGGCATCCGGATAGGCTGCGTCGTGGTACTGGTTCAGAATAAAAGTTCGATCGAGCGAAACATTGGTTTCACTGAAGGGCTGCCCGGGGCCGGACGCCAGCTTGGAGGTTACGAACGATTTGTCGAGATGAGTGATGCCGTTCAGCGAGACGGACGCGACCCGGTATTGAGCGCCTTCGTTGATGATGACATTAACCAGAACGTCGCCCTTCTTATCCCGATAGTCATCCAAGGGTGTGATGACGACCTTGACGTCTCGAAAACCGTTGTCCTTATATAAGGCTTCGAGCGCGTCCACATCGCGTTTTGCAAAACCATCGCTATAACGGCCGTGGCGCAGCAGAATTATGCCTTTCGGCTGAATGAACATGTGCTCGCGAAGGTCGGTGGTCGTGAAGTAATGGTTGCCTTGGAGGTCGACGCGAACCACTTTGTGCCGTTCGCCGAGTCCGATCACATATTGAATCCGTTCGTGATCGGGATCCACGTTGGTTGTTTTGAAATCAACCTTGACGTCAAAGTACCCGCGATTCTGAAAATAGTCGCGTAAATTGCTGACACCCGATACGAGCAGGTCGCGATTTACGGTTCCTTCATCGAAAACGGGGACGTATTCCTGGAGTTTGGATTTGGAAACTTTGGCTCCGGAAGTTTTGACTTCAACCTTCGGACCGCCGGTGGCGGAGATAGTCGGCCGCACGCGATTCTGTTCCTTGATGTAATCGGTACGGTCGAGCGAGACAGACGCCGTGAGGCGCTCCTGTTTGGCATACTTTCTTCGAATGTTCTCCACGCCGGCCTGCGTGTTGGCTTGCGTTACCTGCTTCCAATGAATAATTCCCTTATACTTCGCGGCCTTGGCGACCTGCGGGACGGGGATGCGGGTATCGCCTTGAATAACGGGTTCGGTGTAGCGGGCGCGTTTTCCGGGGTGTACCTGGAATGTAAAAGAAATCTGTTCGTGCTCCGGGTCGCGCTCCACCTTGGGATCTATCGTGGCCAGATACAAGCCATTCCGCTGGAACAAATTTCGAATGTTGGTTAGGGCGTGTTGCAGGTCTTCGTCGCTGAAAGGATTACCCAGTGAAAGGCGGCTGGCATTGGCAAGCTGGCCCAAATCAGGAGGGGCGCTTTCTTTGCCGTGGACTTCGACCGAGCCAACGAAGAATTGTTCGGTTGTCCGGATCACCAGGGAGACGCCCTGCGAGGCATCGGCCGCGTCGATTTCGATATTCGCGTACTCGCCGGTGCGGTAGAGCTGCTTGATAGTCGCGCGGATGTCAGCCAGACGGAGGGGCTGCCCCGGCCGCAAGCGGACGAGCCGATCGCGATCGGCGCGCACAATCGGTTGGGATTCCGGCGAAAATAGAACCTGCTCGATCGGCTTGCCTTCGTATTGCGACAGGGGCGCCAACTCGGCAGCATGCAGAGCCCCGGCCAGTAAAACGCCCGCAACGGCCAAGGGGCAGACAGACCTCACCCGCCAAGACATAGTCGCAGATGAACAGCAAATGGACTGCCCTGGTGTGAATCGGGACGAATGCTCCGTTAATGCGGTCACCGAGCCCGCGTTCAGGAGCGGCGGCGCGATCGCGTCACTCTGCGCCGCTGGCCGGTCTTCTTGGCGGAGGTCTGCTTGGAGGTCTTCTTGCGCGCCGGTATTTGCGGTGTCAATCCAGGCTCCCGAGCCCAATCATGTTCCTCGGGATGATGGTGGCCGTGGGCTAAGTCACGAAGGTGACGCTTGAAATCCAACTCATCCATCTACTACCTCCAAAGGTCGGCTCGTCGGAGCGCGGCCGGTGAACAGGAACTGCGGTGAAACAGAAGCCGGCCGCGAAATGCCGTCTCGCCTAAATACGGCCGGTCAGCAGGAGCAGAGCCAGGATAACAACCACCAGTCCCAACCCGCCGCTGGGATAGTAACCCCACCCCCGGCTATACGGCCAAGCCGGCACTGTAGCAGCCAGCAGGATGATCAACAGGATCAACAGCAACAGCATCGCTCAGTACCTCCGGGTGTTCCGAATGCAACCGGCGAGCCAATTGATACTAACGTACAAATCCCTACAGATAGAGCGCCGTCCTGATACGCGCTGGGGGCGCTTCGATGCGCACCCTCCCCGACGGTACTAACGGTGTTCCATCACAGTGGCAGAGTGCTTGCTCACCTCGTCGTTGTAAGGGCATTGGAAAGAAATGAAAGGGGTCATCAGATGGTGCGATTGAATCAGAGGTTGGATCCCACTCAGACTGGTCAGGACGCGGAACGGCTCGATTCCGGTCTGCACAAGCGGATCATCGGGCAGGATGATGCGATTGAACAGATCGTCAACATCTATCAGACATATCTGACGGGGATGAACAGCCCCTACCGGCCCGTGGGGAACTTCCTCTTCCTGGGGCCGACGGGGACGGGCAAGACACGCCTCGTGGAGGCGACGGCCGAGTGCCTGGTGGGCGATGCTCGCGCCATGCTAAAGGTGGACTGCGCCGAGTTTCAGCACAGCCACGAAATTGCCAAGCTGATTGGTTCGCCCCCGGGATATCTCGGACACCGCGAAACCCATCCTCTGTTAAGCCAGGAAATGCTGAACCAGTACCACACAGAAAAGGTAAAGCTGAGTTTCGTGCTTTTCGATGAGATCGAGAAGGCAAGCGACGCGCTTTGGAACCTGCTGCTGGGAATTCTGGATAAAGCGACGCTGACGCTTGGTGATAACCGGCGTGTCGATTTTTCGCGAGCCTTGATTTTCATGACCAGCAATCTGGGCGCTTCGGAAATGGCCGCGATGGGGCGGCCCAACCTCGGGTTTGCGTCCTGTGAGGCGGAAAAACGATGGAACGCCGGGCACGTCGACGCGGCCACCGATCGAAAGATCGCGCGGGCAGGAATTGAAGCGGCGCGGCGTAAATTCACGCCCGAATTCATGAATCGAATCGATAAGACCGTGGTGTTCAAGGCCCTCAGCCAGGTCGAGCTGCGGAAAATTCTCGACCTGGAACTGAACCGGCTGCAGCAACGGATCCTGAGCTCGTCGACGACTGCGTCATTCGTTTTCGAGCTGACCGAAGAAGCGAAAGACGAACTCTTGAGGGAAGGGACCGACGTGCGTTACGGAGCCCGGCACTTGAATCGCGCGATCGACCGAAGTCTGGTGCATCCGCTTTCAAACCTAATCGCTACCCGGCAAGTGCGAGACGGCGATTGGGTAAAAATCGATTACGACCCCAATCTTCATCAGATGACGTTCTCGAAAGAAGCAGAAGGGATCCCGGCCTACGCAATGCTGCAGATGACGGAAAGCTCGCCGTATCTGCCGCCGAGCCTGGCCTCGACGGTCGCGGCCGAAATCCCCGGCAGTGCGACACCGGGGCGGCGGGTGCCGGCGGGCGGAAAAGAACGAAACTTGGCCGCGTGATCTCCGGGGGAGGCGGCGTCGCGTGGTGCGCGCGCCGCCTCGCTGGCCGGCAGGTACTCCTTCATACACGCGGGAGGATGGCCGGATAGGAAAGAAGTACTCTCCTGGAGCAGATCAGTAACTCTGAACACAACCTCCTGTACCTAAGTTCTCATTTCTCTATTCGGATCCCGGACTGGCATTAACGTTGCTTCATCTATTTAGACCTGAAAACGCTACTCGGTAAGAACTGGGTCAGACACTCAGACGGGAGGCTCTCGATGCATCTCAGCAGCCGCTTAAATTTCGCCCTACTCGGTGGCGTGGCGGCGGTGTCGATGCTCTTCTCGGCGTACCAAGCGGTTTGGGAGATGCACACGCTCCGCGACGAGGTACAACGACAGGCACTCGTTCTTGCCGAGAGCCAGCAGCGTATCGTCGAAGGGCTTCTGGAAAACGGCTCGCACAGCGACTTGCAAGGGTTTGCCGACCAATTCCAGAATCATGAACGGCTGAGAGGGGTCGGAATCTACGATCCATTGGGCGGGGCGCTGGCGGTGACGTCTAAGATGACTCCGGTGATTGGCACCGCGCCGAACGCGGTCCTGCGCGCTCTGGAGACGCACAAGGTGCGGGGCCAATTTTTCAATGAGGCAGGCATTGCCATGCACGTTCTGGCACTGCCGATCAGCAGCCACAACCGGCTGCTGGGGGCGGTGGCGGTTTTCCACAACGTAGGATATACCGGCTCGCCGGTGTGGCGGCAGGCGTTCTCCAGCCTGGCGCAAACCCTGCTCATCGTAGGTATCACGCTGCTGGTGATCCGATGGAGCGTCGGAAAACACCTGCACAAAATGACGGAGTGGTTGCGGGATTTGCGCGCGGGAAGAGCTTCCTTGGACGCCGGACTGCCGAAAGAAGAAATATTCCAGCCGCTGGCCAGCGAGGTAACACGGCTGGCGACCAGTTTGAACGAAGCGCGCGCGGCGGCGGAGCAAGAAGCGCGGCTGCGTGACGCCGCGCAAGCGCGGTGGACGTCCGAGCGGCTGCGGATCTCCGTCCAGAGCAAACTGAACGGAAGCCGTCTTTTTGCCGTTTCAAACCGGGAACCGTACGAACACACGAGGCAGGGAGGGGAGATCACGTGGAAGATTCCGCCGAGCGGCCTGGTCACGGCCCTGGAGCCCGTGCTCCGCGCCTGCGACGGGACGTGGATCGCGCAAGGGACCGGACCGGCCGACCGGGATACGGCGGACAGCCGCGGGAGATTGCGAGTACCGCCGGACCGCCCGCAATACACGCTGCGCCGCGTCTGGTTGACGAAAGAGGAAGAAGAAGGATTCTATTTCGGGTTCGCCAATGAAGGCTTGTGGCCGTTATGTCATATCGCACACACACGTCCCATCTTCCGCGCTGAGGATTGGGAGCAATACCGGGCGGTGAATTGGAAATTCGCCCGCGCGCTGGTGGAAGAAATGCGCGGCGAGAAGGACCCGGTTGTGCTGGTCCAGGACTATCACTTCGCACTGTTGCCGCAAATGGTAAAGCAAGAACGGCCGGACGCGCGCGTCGCGATCTTTTGGCATATTCCCTGGCCCAATCCGGAGGCTTTCGGCATCTGCCCGTGGCAAAAGGAGCTGCTGGACGGCATGCTCGGAGCAGACCTAATCGGGTTCCATATCCAGGCGCACTGCAACAATTTTCTGGAGAGCGTGGACCGCGCGCTGGAATCTCGTATCGACCGCGAACACTTCGCGGTCAACCGCCGGGAACATCTCACGGCGGTGAAGCCGTTTCCGATCAGCGTCGATTTCGGGGGCGATAACGACGTTACGATACCGCCGGAATCGTCGCGGCAAAATCGGGCCGCGCTGTTCCGCCAACTGGATATTGATCCGATTTTTTTGGGGCTTGGCGTTGACCGGGTCGATTACACGAAGGGAATCCAGGAGCGGTTTCGGGGAATCGAGCGGCTCCTCGAGCAATATCCGATTTATCGGGGGAATCTGACGTTCGTTCAGATCGGCGCGCCCAGCCGGACGCACATCAGGCGCTACCAGGAGCTTATGGCGGAGGTAAGCGACGAAGCCGAGCGCATCAACCGGCGGTTCCGCAGCGGATCGTGGAAGCCGATCATTTTTCTCAACCGGCATCATTCGCACGCCGAGATCCAACAGTATTATCAAGCTGCAGATTTTTGCATGGTCACGGCGCTGCATGACGGAATGAATCTGGTTGCGAAGGAGTACGCGGCCGCGCGGCACGACGAACAGGGGGTCCTGATCCTGAGCCGCTTTACGGGAGCAAGCCATGAGCTGGCGGATGCGTTGATCGTGAATCCTTATGATGTAGCGGAGCTCGCCTCGGCGATTCACACGGCGCTGACGATGCCCGCCGAGGATCGGAGGGCGCGCATGCGCCGAATGCGGGCCGTGATCCGTGAAAACAATGTCTATCGCTGGGCCGGAAACCTGATTGGCGAGGTGGCGGGCATACGGCTGGAGCCGGCCGAACCAGGCGGAGCAACCGAAGGCGGGGCCGCCGAAAGCCGGTTTGCGGATATACGGGAACCGGACCGGGTGATGAAGTTGAACGCCCGAACAGCGGGGGGCGCCTAGGAGGGATGCAACCGATGAAGGCAGGTTATGCCGTGGTGCTCGGTCTCTATCCGGTTCCGACCAGCATGGAATATGGAGTGGACGTCCTGCGAGGAGCCGGGTTTCCGAATACCAACATCTCCGTCGTCTTCGCAAAGCACCCTAGCCCTGCCCCGAGGGGCGCCTCGAAGCGGGCGAAGATGGCGCGCCGAAGCAAGACGGGGATGGTGTCCGGCGCCATCGTCGGCGGGGCGCTCGCGTGGCTGATCGGGACGGGCGTCCTGGTGGCGCCGGGAATCGGGCCGCTGGTTGCGGCGGGACCGATGACCGCCGCGCTGGCGAGCCTGGGAGCCGTGGGCGGCGTGGCGGGCGCGCTGATGGCGTGGGGCGTCCCGGCGGCGAAGGCGAGTTGGTACGAGAGGCATATCGAAAGGGGAGGGGCTCTGGTTTCGGTACATTGTGATGAGCCCGATTGGACCGGACGCGCAACCGGCGTCCTCAAACGTACGCAAGCTCACGAGATCTTTTTAGCAAGGCAACCGCAACGCGTGCTATCGGCAGGGTAAAAACTACCGTCGCGCGGCTCCCCACCGTCGTTCCAATCTTCGACAACCGGTTGAATTTACGACGCCTCACCCGTCTTGGCACGCGAGGTGCGATTGATTAGTCAGGAGCGCCGGCGCAACAGCGGCGATTCGGCGCCCAAGAAAGGAAGACCAAGATGACGTCATTCTTTCGGACTCACTCGCGTGCCGTGCTGGCGCTGATTTGCGGCTTAGGCATAGCGGGGAGCATTGGAGTTATTCCCTCGCAAGCAGACGAATGGAATAAGAGAACGACTCTAACGGTGAATGAACCAATTCAAATCACGGACACGGTATTAGATCCGGGTAAGTATGTACTCATGCTGGCGAATTCCAACTCAGACCGCCATATAGTGCAAATTTACGATGCAAACCAGACGCATCTGATCAATACGGTAATGGCAATTCCGAACTACCGGCTGCAACCGACAGGCAATTCCCGTTTCATGTTTTGGGAAACGCCTCCGGGAACAGCGCGAGCCCTGCGGGCATGGTTCTATCCGGGCGACAACTTCGGGCAGGAGTTCACGTATCCTAAGCACCCGATGGTGCTGCAAGCGAAAGCGACAGTCCCGAGTGTAACGCAGCCGCCAGCAGAGCCTGCGCCTGCGCCCGCGCCGGTAACCACGCCGGAGCCAGCGCCGCAAGCATCGGCGAAACCGGCTCCGGAAGAGGCTGCTCCTGCGGAACAGCCACAACCGGAAATCGCGCAGAATAATCCGCCAGCGGCGCCGGCGCCTTCCTCCAGTAGTCAGAGCGAGGCTCAGGAGCAGCCTAAGCCGCAGGAACTGCCACAAACCGCTAGCCCGTATCCCTTGATCGGACTGGGAGGCGGTGTGTTGCTGGGACTGGCTGGATTACTGCGTCTGAAACGAGTAACCGGTTCGGATCTTTAAAGCTCAGACCCCCTTTTGGAGAACCGGTGCATGACACGGCGCTGCGCAATCGAGGCAATTACGGTTGGCGGCGCCGTTTCTTTTGTGTCGCGTTTGCTACAGGCGGCCGAGAGCCCCTCGGACTATACGATTCGCAGCGACGTGCGGCTCGTTCTTCTGGATGTAAGTGTAACGGACGCGCGTGGATCTCTCGTCGCGGGCCTGCCGAAAGACAGCTTTCAAGTGATGGAAAATGGCCGGTCTCAGCCCATCACAGTGTTCGACAACGCCGATATTCCAGTGACGGTGGGACTCCTGGTGGATGAAAGCCGGAGTATGGGTCCGAAGCGGCCGGACGTGCTGGCGGCGGCGGATGTGTTCATCAAGGAGAGTAATCCGCGCGACGAGATGTTCGTTCTGAATTTTAACGATCAAGTGCAACGAGGCCTGCCGGAGAAGGAACTGTTTTCGGATAATCCCCGGGAACTCTCCGCCGCTCTGTACCGGGGCCGCGCCGCCGGTAAAACGGCGCTGAACGACGCGATCGTGGATGGGCTGGCGTTGTTGGAACAAGGCAGACGCGAAAAGAAGACGTTAGTGCTAATTAGCGATGGCGGTGATAACGCCAGTAAACATACGCGCCCCGAAATGCTCGAGAAAGTAGAAGCGAGCATCGCGACGATCTACACAATCGGCCTATTCGACGAAGACGATCCGGATCGGAATCCCGGCCTGCTGAGAAGGCTGGCCGCGGTCAGCGGAGGACAGGCTTACTTTCCCCCGGATACTACCGGAATGATTCCGATATGCCGGAATATCGCCAGGGAAATCCGGTCGCGCTACACGATCGGGTATGTGCCGAAACCAGAGAACGGGACGGGGCTGCGCCACGTTCAGGTGCGCGTGTGGGCAGCCGGCCACAAATCATTGCATGCGCGCACCCGCAGTTCGTACCGCTACTGAGGACACCATGAGCCGCTGGAGCCGAGCTGAAAAAGCGCTTTTGTTATTGGGTCTGGCGGGCGTCGATTTCTGGCTGCTGTCGAATGCCGAGAAATCTATTTACCAAGCTTGGCAGGGATGGGTGTTCGAGCGTCAGCTTCGAGGCGAACGCGCCGACGCCGGCGCATTCGTCGAAGAAAAGGAAGGACAACTGGCGGAGTGGTTGGGAATGGCGCCCGGGAAGCACGCGTCGTCCCAGCCCGGCCCGCCTGCCCAGATTAATCCACCTCGCGGGGAGGAAGCGAAAGCGCGGGAACCGCGTCGCCCGGAGATCCCGGTTGACGGCGTGATTGGCCGGCTCACGATTCCCCGGCTGCGGATGAGCGCGATGGTTCGCCAGGGAGTCGATGAGGACACGTTGCGGGTGGCGCTCGGCCATATACCGGGCACGGTTTTGCCGGGGCAGAGCGGAAATGTAGGAATCGCCGGTCACCGCGACACACTATTCCGCGCGTTGCGGCGGATTCGCAAGAACGACGTGATCTTGTTCGAAACACTCGGGGGCAGGTATGAATACCGGGTGGAATTGACCCGGGTTGTCAATCCACGCGATGTGGGCGTGCTGGATTCAAAGGCAGTTCCAGAGCTTACACTGGTCACCTGTTATCCCTTCTATTACATTGGTTCCGCACCAGAGCGCTTTATCGTCAAAGCCCGCCAGCAGGCCGGTGCCTGAGTTGAACGCCCGGTGCGCGCTACCGATTGGCGTGATTGGGCGGGGGCGGCGCGGGAGTTGCTTCGCGGGCCGCGCGGTCGGCTTGCTGGCGTGCAGCTTCGGCTTCCGATTGCGCCTGACGCGCCGCAGCCTCGGCTTGTGCTTTGGCACGTTCGGCCGCCGCGAGTTGCTCGTCCTGCTTTTTCTTCACCGCGATCTGGCGCGCATCTTCGGCGTGCTGAGCGGCTTCGCGGGCGCTTTGCACGACCAGTTTCGTGTTCGCCTTGGTCGCATTGAGGCGCTGCGCTTCGGAAAGCGAGCGTTGGGCGGCGGCGAACGCATCGGGCGCGTAACGCTCGGCGTCTTCCGTCTGCGCGATATTAACGGCGTTCTGCGCCTGATACAGCTGGAGCAAAGCTTCGTAGCGGCTCATCGACACCTTCGGCGCATTCGATGGAGCATCTGAAGTCGCCGGCAGCTGCCAGGTGTATTGGCCGCGCGGCATCAGTTCCGGCTTCGGTTGAATCGGCTGAACCTTACCGACAGTGTCCGGCCGGGCATGATTTTCCAGGACAACTACGTTGCCCGGCTGCCGGACGGAAGCATACGGCTCCGCCGTGATGATCATGCCGAAGGTCTGGAGGTCCGCCGTAACCCGCAACGCGGCGTGATCGGACGCATCGGGGATGACCTCGCCGATGTTGTACGAGGCGCCGTCCGGGCTGAGCGCCCAAAGAACATACGTCAGGTATTCGCGGCCGAAGCGCGTAGGCGGCAACAGCTTCTCGAACCTGGCGTCAATTTCTGTGCGTCCTTGCCGGGATTGGACGGTAGCCTGGCCTTTCGCGTCGGGCAGCAGCACAGTTCCGCGGAAGTCGATCTTCGTAGGTGCGGCGCGGTATTGGTAGTTGACAGCGTCGATCCCGTGTTCCACGACTGTCACCCGGTAAATCGGCGTCGGCTGGCTGGCAACGGAACCTGTTCCAGGCCGGGCGTTCTCCTGGGCCCGCGAAGAAGGGATATATACGACAGCCGCTGCTAAGCAGCCGGCCAAAATTCGAAACATGCGGCCTCCTCAACAGAAATCAATGTGCATATTCGTGCATGTGCCGTGCCGTTACTCCGGAACGCCAGTGACGGCGCGAAGGTCGTCCATCGCACAATTCAACCTATTGGTAATTCAGCAGTTGTACGGAGCATTGCGGATTGCGGGTGCATACGCGAGTCGGCGTCCCGGGACGTAATCGACACGGTGCGAAAAGTTTGCGCAGCTGTTCGTTCTTTACTTCATCGGAGATGAGGCCGGCAGCCGGAGGGGATGCCCACTACTGTCCCCATGAGAGCGGACGTCACATGAGGACATTCCATGGCGGAATCCCAACCTTATTTATAGGAGCGGCCGAACGACCGCTGGGCGGGCGAACCCTCTATAGTCCTCGCGAAATCCTAACTAAGGTTAACGGCAAAGCAGGACGAACGCTGTAGAGTGGCACGTTCCATCCTCCTCCTGCGTCGCCGTAAACCATGGCCGCAAATCCAATCTCCCATCCATTGTTTGTCACTCGATAGTCAAGTTAGGGCGAAAATCGGAGATCTCTAAGGCGAGTTCCTAATTGAGGCAGTACCAGTGAACCGTTACAGTAGGCTCTCAAGGCTTGCTGTGATTTATACCGATTCACTTAGCGCATTCAGACACCGGCCTTCGGCCTTTTCTTGATCAGGTGCAGGGCTGGATCTGGAGTGCACTCCTCAGGATCCGGTAGACGGAAAGTCACCACCTGCAAAACCCGTAACACGACCTTAGGGTTATCAACCGAATCGAGTCAACTATGTTCAGATTACCTATTTTCTCATCACATTATTTAAAGGTTTTAGGTCCTGTTTCTCTTCTGGCTACGAGTATGCTGTCGGCCCAAACAGGGCCGATCGTCTGGATTGCGCCGAGCATGCAGAGAGTCGGCGCGGGAGATGCGGCTGGCTCCGGAACAACCGCCCAGATTGCGGCCGCGAAGGGCGAATACGAGTCATTCCAGATTATCGTGCAAGGCCCCTCATCGGGCTTGAGCAACGTCAACGTCAGTGTTTCGAATCTGAGCGGGCCCGGCGGCCAAACGATCGGCGGAAGCAACATCTCGCTGTTCCGTGAGCAGTACGTGTATGTGAACGCAGCCAGCCCGAATTGGGGAGGGTCGAATCAACCGATGGGGCCGGGCTGGTATCCGGATGGGCTGATTCCGTTTATTGATCCAGCCACCGGCGCGCCGCCTTCGGGCGGCTCGCTGAGAGCGGTGCCGTTCAACGTGTCGGCGCGCGCAAATCAGCCGATTTGGGTGGACGTATTCGTGCCGCGCGGCTCGGCGGCCGGCCAGTATAACGGGGCTTATACGGTTAGCAGCGATCAGGGAACTGTCAGCGGCCCGATTTCTCTGTACGTCTGGAATTTCTCGCTGCCATTGCGGCCGACGCTGCAATCGAGCTTCGCGTTCTTTGGCGGCAGCTCCCTGGCCTCGGAGCAGGAGTTACTACGAAACAAGGTTTCGCCTCTCAGCGTGAGCCCGTCGGACCAATCGGGCCTGCTGAATAGTTTCGGCCTCGGGACGACTAACCTGGGATTCTGGAGCGGCGCGAACGTTTCGAGCTGTTCCATGTCCGCCCCGCCGAGCATTTCGCAAATTCAGGGGGCCATGGCGCAGCAGAATTCGGGGCTGACCATGTTTGACTACTCGGCGGATGAAATTACCAGCTGCTCGAATTTGTACTCCATGGTCCAGCAGTGGGGCTACAACCTGCACCAGGCCGGCGCTAAGAACCTGGTGACCATGGCCCCGGTCACGGCGCTATTCGACGATGGCTCAGGAACCGGGCGTTCGGCAGTGGATTATTGGGTGGTTCTTTCGTCCTTATACAACGGATCGGCCGGCTCTATTCAGCAGGCCCAACAGAAGGGCGATTCGGTGTGGTCGTATACGACGCTGGTGCAGGATCCGTATACACCGAAATGGGAAATCGATTTTGCACCGATCAATTTCCGAATCCAGCCGGGCTTCCTGAGCCAGAGCCTCAATCTGACCGGCCTGCTCTATTGGCGGGTTGATGATTGGTCTTCCGATCAGTGGAACAACGTCAACAACGCGGGCACCTTCAGCTCCAATAACTATCCGGGCGAGGGTGCGCTGGTGTACCCGGGTTCCACAGTCGGACTGCAGGGCGTTGCACCCTCGATGAGACTTAAGTGGATTCGCGACGGCGTGGAGGACTATGAGTACGTCGCCCTGCTCAAGCAGGCGGGGGCGGGCTCGTCTGCGTTGGCGACGGCGCAGTCGGTCGCACCCGACTGGACGAACTGGACGCGGGATCCGAACGCGGTCATGAATGCCCGCCAGCAACTCGGCCAGCAGTTGGATCAACTGGGAGGAGGCAGCGGCACCACACCGGCGGCACCGGCTCCAGCACCTGCACCGGCTCCAGCACCTGCACCGGCTCCGGCACCTGCACCGGCTCCGGCACCTGCACCCGCACCCGCGCCCGCTCCTGCACCGGCTCCGACGACCGGCACCCCGGGCGGTGTGGCTGCATCGCCTGCATCGGGCAGCGCCTTGAGCCAGACGTTCACGTTCACTTTCTCGGATACTGCCGGCTATCAAAGCCTGTCCGGCGGGAATGCGCTCTTCAGTGCTTCCGGGAACGGCGCAAACGCGTGCTGGCTCTACTACGACAGGAACGGTCCGACCCTGTGGCTGGCCAGTGACGACACTTCCACATGGAACAGCGCTCCGGTGGGTTCGGGCGGAACCCTGCAAAACAGTCAATGCTCCATTAACGCCGCGGGCGTTACGGGCACGGGGTCGGGGAACAATCTTACGATTCAGGTCCCCATCACGTTTAACCAGTCGTTCGCGGGGACCCAGTCAATCTTCGTGCGCGGCATTGACGTGAGCGGCACAAAAAGCGGTTTTGCCGCGGTCGGCACGTGGGTTGTGCCCGCAGCGGCTCCTCCTGCTCCTCTCGGAGGCGTCGCCTCGGCGCCGAGTTCCGGCACGGGTGCAAGTCAAACCTTTAACTTCACATTCTCGGATCCGAACGGCTACGCAAGCCTGGCGGGAGTTAATGCCCTATTCAATACCTCCGCCAGCGGCGCCGGCGCATGCTGGATCTACTACGATGTCGCGGGTAAGACGTTATGGCTCGCCTCGGACGATGCTTCCAGCTGGAGCAGCGCGGTAGCCGGCTCGTCCGGAGCTCTCTCGAACAGCCAGTGCTCCATTCAAGCGGCCGGGGTAACCGGAAACGGTTCAGGCAACTCGTTCACGCTGCAAATGTCGATCTCGTTCAATGGCTCCTTCGCGGGTGGCAAAACCGTATATCTGCGAGCCATTGATCAGAACGGATCAAACAGCGGGTTCGCGGCGCAGGGTAGCTGGACCGTGCCCTCGGCAACTTTGGGCGCTCTTTCAGTAACCCCGAATGGCAGCTCGGGAATGAATCAAGCCTTTACGCTGGTCCTGGCAGATCCGAGCGGATCTGCCAGTCTCGCCGGCGGAAACCTGCTCATCAGCACATCTCTGAACGCCGTGGGCTCCTGCTGGCTGTATTACGATGCCACTGGCAACAGGATTTGGCTGGCCCACGATGATACGGCGAACTGGGACAGTGCGCTTGCCGGCGCGCCCGGATACTTGGCGAACAGCCAATGTTCCGTCAATCCACAGGCAGTAACGGCGAGCGGGTCAGGCTCGCTCCTGACCGTGACGATTCCGATCAGCTTCACCGGCTCTTTCACCGGGAGCAAGAATCTATACGGCCGGGCAATCGATGCAACCAACGGGCCCAGCAGTTTCACCCAGCTAGGCAGCTGGACCGTGCAGTAACTCACATAGGTTGTAGGTTAATCATATCTTGTATTCGGTCCTGGGACTAGAATACGAGGAGAATGCTGGCGCCAAGATTCCTGTTTCTGCTCCTTGGCGCCTCGGGATGGGCCGCCAGCGGTCCGACTGTATGGGTAGCGGGCAGCCTTGTCCGTGTAGGGCAGACAGAGCGGGCGGTTCCAAATACAGAATCCCGTCTATCCGCCGGGAGAAACGAGTACGAATCGTTTCAAATCGTGATTCAGGCGCCGGCCGCCGGCGGTCTCACAAACGTCGCAGTCACGGTTTCAGACTTACTAACACGCGACGGCTCTCGAATAACGTCTGATCATGCCACTTTATACCGGGAGCATTATGTACGGGTGGGGTCAGCTAGTCCCGACTGGCAGAAATCCAATCGGCCGCTGGGTCCTGGGTTGTATCCGGACGCTCTGATCCCATTCATTGATCCTATTACCGGCAAACGACCCAGGGCCGGGCAATTTCAATCCTCCCCCTTTGATGTGCCGGCAGGGACGAATCAACCGGTCTGGGTGGATGTCTTCGTGCCGCGTGAAAGCCAACCAGGAGCATACGCCGGCACCTATAATGTGACCTCCGATCAGGGTGCGGTACGCGGGCATATCTCTCTGCAGGTCTGGAATTTTACGCTGCCCGTGAAGCCATCTTTGCATTCTGCCTTCATGATCTGGCAGCCGGATGAGCTTCCGATCGCGCGAACTCTGCTGCAAAACAAGATATCCCCCTTTTCCAAGTCGCCTGAAGTCGCCCGCAAATTGAAGGGGGAAGGGTTGAGTATCCTTGGGCTGCCGTTTTGGAGCGGCGCCGACGTTTCTCACTGCGCGATGCAGCCGGCTCCGTCCTTAGCAGTGGTGCGCGCCGCTATTGCGCGAGTTCCGCCCGGCCTGGACTTAGTCGACTACACCGCCGACGAAGTCGGAAATTGTCCGAACTTATACGCGGGGCTACGCGAATGGGGATCGGTGCTGCATAAAGCGGGAGTCCAAAACCTCGTGACGATACCTCCGACGCCCGAACTGCTTGACGACGGCCTTGGAAAGGGGCGCTCCGCGGTCGATATTTGGGCGGTCCTCGCGGAGGGGTACGTGGCAAAGCTCGGCGCAATCAAAAAGGCGATGGCGAAAGGCGATTCGGTCTGGTCATACACCACGCTCGTTCAAGACCCCTATTCACCCAAATGGGAAATTGATTTTTCGCCGATCAACTTCCGCATACAGCCCGGCTTCCTCAGCCAGACCCTGGGACTCACCGGTATCCTCTACTGGCGCGTGGATCTCTGGACAGCGGACCCCTGGGCGACCGCGGACACGACGGGCCGCTTCAATTCCAATAACTATCCGGGTGAAGGAATGCTCGTTTATCCCGGCGCTCCGGCCGGAGTGCACGGTGTGGTGCCATCGATGAGATTGAAGTGGATCCGGGATGGCGTGGAAGATTATGAGTATGTCGCCTTGCTGAAGCAATTGGGCTATGGCGCTTGGGGGCAGCAGATCGCAGCCCAAGCCGGCACGGACTGGTCGCATTGGACTCAGGATCCGGCGGTACTGGAATCTGCCCGCGAGCAGCTCGGGCGAAAGCTTGATTCGCTAGCCGCCGCGCAACAATCCTCCCGCCCCTAAGCACGACGGTGACGGTAAGCCGGTCACCGGGAAAGCGCCATGTATTTCTTGGACGGATCTGGCGCTTCGGCGCCGGATCGACTCTGCCGATACTCGGGAACTAATTGAGCGAGGTGCGCAATGGCGGCCGCCTCCTGTCTCGCAGCAACCAGCACTTTCAGGCGGTTCAGCCAATGATCGACAACCTCCCAGGGTAGAGGTGCTTCCTCGAAGATTTTGATCTTTTCATGAAAGGTCGGCACTACATTCTCGCCCTCGGTCGTGATTTCTTCGAACAGTTTTTCGCCGGGCCGCAATCCCGTGAACTGAATATCTATGTCTTCGTAGGGCACCAACCCTGCGAGGCGAATCAGGTTCTCCGCCAGATCCACAATGCGGACCGGCTCCCCCATATCTAGGACGAAAATCTCCGATCCTTTCCCCAATGTGGACGCATGTAAGACCAAAGTCACCGCCTCGGAGATCGTCATGAAGTAGCGCCGGATGTCCGGATGCGTAACCCGGACCGGGCCGCCGGCTGCGATCTGCGCCTGAAACGTGGGCACGACGCTGCCATTGCTCCCGAGCACATTGCCAAAGCGGACGGAGACACAATTCGTGCCCTGCCCGTCGGGGGGCATGGAGGAGACAATCCGTTCGCAAGCCCGCTTGGTAGCACCCATGATATTGGCGGGATTGACGGCTTTGTCGGAAGAAATCATCAGGAAGTCAGTGACTCCGTGGCGGCGCGCCTCTCGCACCACGTTCCAGGTCCCCAATACGTTATTGCTGATTGCCTCAATCGCGTGCGACTCCATCATGGGCACATGCTTGTAGGCAGCGGCATGAAAAATCGAATCCACCGCGTTCCGCTCGAGCACTTCCGAGAGGCGCGCGGCATTCCGAATGTCACCGAGCGCCGTAACCAGATCGAACTCCGGCTGCTTGCTCAGCAGTTCCGATTCGATCATGAACAGTTCACTCTCGGCCTGGTCGAAGAGGATGAGGCGCTCCGGACCACAGCGTGCCACCTGGCGGCAAATTTCGGACCCAATCGAGCCCGCCGCACCGGTGACCATGACGGTGCGGCCGGCGATTCGTTCCCGAACCAGTGTCTCCTCGAGTTGAACGGGTTTCCGGCCGAGCAGATCAGCTACGGAAACGTTTCGAACCTGCGCGCTCAACACGGTCCCCCGCAGCAACTCTCCCACGCCGGGAATCGTTTTGCAGGGGATGCGCGCGGCACGGCAGTTTGCCAGGGCTTCCTGCATTTGGCGGCCGGTGGCCGAGGGCATGGCAATAATGATCTCTTCGATAGCCGGCTCGGCCCGGTTCACCCGGCTCACGATGGCCGAGGCGTCGCGACCGCATCCCAAGACCGGCACCCCGAGAATCAAAGCGCGGCGTTTCCGCGGATCGTCGTCGAGAAAACCCTTGACCTCATATCCCGCCGCAGGGGCCGACCGGATTTCGCGCAGTAACTCCGTGCCGCCCGCCCCGGCGCCATAGATCAGGATGCCTTTCCGCCGCTCTAATCGAGACCCGCGGACGAAAAATTCTCTTTGGATCTTCACCGCAAAGCGGAGCAGAGTTGTGCCGCCCAGACAGAGGATCGCGTCCGACACCAGAATCGAGCTCGGCAAGGCCGGGCCGAGCCACAGCCACGCCCCGATCGAGAGGGCCAGCGAGGCCGCGATATTGCCCATCAGGATTCGAAACAGGTCTGGAATGCCTGCGAATCGTTTGATTCCCCGGTAAAACCCGCTCACCTCGAAAACCGGGGCTTTGAGGAGAATCGCCAATAGTAATGCCCGCTGGATGACAGGCAGCACAGAATCCGGGATCGAAAAATCGAATCTGAGCTCACAGGCGGCACAGAGCGCCACCACAATCACCGCTAAATGCGCGAACCGGTCTACCCAATTCGGAAGACGATGTTTCATAGAGGTCCCACCCCGTGAGCCGAACCATTGAAGAGCGCCTCTTTGGATGCAGGGCGCCGCGCGCCGGCCATCAGGCGATCGTAAGTTCGAATTGTGTCGGCTACCATCCGACTCTCAGAGAATCTGGCGTGCGCCGCGTTTCTGGCATTCGAGCCCAAGGCTCGCGCGCGATCCCGGTCCTCAGCCAGCGAAATCAATGCCCGCGAAAGCGCTCCGGGATCAGCCGGCGGGACAATCAGGGCCGTCATGCCGTCATCCACCACTTCCCGATTGCCTTCAATATCGGTCGCGACAATAGGCTTTCCCGCCGCGAGCGCTTCGATCAGCGAAATCGAGAGCCCTTCCCACAAAGAAGGCTGCACGAAGACATCCAGCGCCGCCAGCAAACCAACGACGTCACGCTGAAACCCGATGAAGTGGATGTGGCGCGTCACGCCTGCCCGGTCCGCCTCGCGCAGCAATTCGTCTCTCAGTTCTCCATCTCCGGCGACAATAAATTGTGCGGAGGGTGCGGACCGGAGTACGTCCGGGATTGCGTGAATCAGGTGTGCGAAGCCTTTTTGCGGCGCGAGGCGCCCCACCGCGCCGATCAGGAACGCCGACGAATCAAACCCCAGCCGTTTTCGAATTGACTCGCCGTCAGCTTCCGCGAAGGGCCGAAGATCAATTCCATTGGGAATGGTGCAAGTCTTTTCCGGCTTCTCGACGCCGAGTTCCACCGCCAGCCGGCGCTGCTGCTCGTTTACCGCAACGATCAAGTCTCCCATCCCGGCGGCAAATCGCTCCAACGCGACGAAGAATTGCGTAGCGCGGGGACTGAGCGGACGGTTGAAGGAAAACCCGTGAGCATGGTGAACGATATGCGGAACACCGGCAAGACGCGCGGCCACGCGACCGAGAAAGCCGCCCTTAGACGTATGGGTGATTACCAGATCAAACTGTTGTTTCCGGCAGAATCTCCAGAAATAGCCCAGCAGTAGCACGTCAGTTGGATTGATGGCTTGGAACCAGAATGGAGGTCGCACCAGATGCGCCCCGGCTTCCGAGAATCTCCGATCCGTTTCGTCGTCAAAACTTAGAACCCACACCTCATCGCCGCGAGCGATCATTGCTCGGGTGACGGTCAGCACAACGGCGCAGGCGCCGCCCCACGCGCGGCCGCACAAGAACTGAAACGCTTTCATGGCGTGGTCCCCCGAAACATTTGCGGTTCGCTTTTCATTAGGTCTCAATAACCTCTGGCCCTATTACTCGTCCAGAATGGACGCGCAGGCGGCGGAGACATATTTCTCCCGCCGGGCCGATTCGACGACCTCCTTCACGCTTCTGGCAACATACTGCACCTGCTCTTCTGTCATCGCAGGATACAGCGGCAGTGAAATCAAACGCGGGTATAACTCGAGGGCGCGCGGGCATTCCTGGCCGCCAAGACCCAGCCCGGCAAAAAACGGGTGCAGCGGGATCGGTATAAAGTGCACGCTCGTGCCGATGCCGCGCTTTCGCAATTGAACCACAAACTCTTTTCGGTCTATCCGTAGCCGGTCCAGATTCAGCCGGATCGCGTACAGGTGCCATGCATGGCGGCAGCTCGGATTATCGGGAGGCAGCTCGATCTCCTCACAGTCGCCGAGAGCGCGGTAATACTGATCCGCGTATTGTGTCCGGATCGAAATAAAATGATCCAATTTTCGTAGCTGGTGGATACCTATCGCGGATTGGATGTCGCTGAGATTGTATTTGAATCCGCCGGCGACGACCTCGTAATACCAATTGCCATGCTCGGTATAACGCTCCCACGCATCCCGGCTCGTTCCGTGCAGGGCTAATTCGCGGATCTTCCGGGCCAAAACCGGCGAAGCCGAAGTAACCATGCCGCCTTCTCCGGTTGTCAGATTCTTTGTGGCGTAAAAACTGAATGCCACCGCATCACTGCCGGGCTGCTTGCCGCCACTGGCTCCAATAGGCTGGTTCCGATAGCGCGCCCCGGCCGCATGCGCGGCATCTTCGATCACGGCGATGTTCCGCCGGCGGGCGATGCTCCAGATGGCCTGCATTTCACAAGGCAGACCGCCCAGATGCACCGGGACAATGGCCTTGGTGCGCTTCGTGATCCGGCGCTTGATCTCCTCGGGATCGATATTTCCATCCGGGCCTATATCGGCCAGCACCGGCGTTGCCCCGGTATGCAGGATGCTGTGCACCGTCGCGCAAAAGGTTAGAGGAGTTGTGATGACTTCGTCCCCGGGGCCGATGCCGAGCGCCACCAAACTGAGGTGGAGCCCCGCCGTGCACGAGTTGACGGCGAGCGCGTTAGAGGCGCCCGCATAAGTGGCAAACTCCCGTTCGAATTGGGCCGTGCGCGGCCCGGTTGTAAGCCAACCCGACCTCAGTGTTGCCTCGACTTCACGCACTTCCTCGTCTCCAATGGAGGGCAGATGAAAAGGAATAAATGATTCATTCATGAATGGCACCCTGACAGCGGAAAAGCTGGCCCAGCCGGGCCCGGCTGAAGGACATCGGAAAAAAGCTGTAGCACAGAGTTAACGCAAGCAGCTGCAGGTCTCGGGAAATCGTGCGCGATTGCTGATACTCCAGATTCAAGTACAGCTTGGCCGGTAAAATCGTGTCCCGATAGCTCCTGATGGGATCCGGCAGAGACTCCAATAACTGCTCCTCGTCGCGATAGACAAGCGTAGCCAGGTCCGTGACACCGGGTCGTACACTGAGAACGGCCTGCCATGTGGGATCATCGATACGCACGAATTCCGGCACCTCGGGACGCGGGCCGATCAGGCTCATTTCACCCACGAGCACATTCACCAACTGCGGCAGTTCGTCGAGTTTGAGTCTTCGCAGCCAACGCCCTACCCGTGTGATCCGCCGGTCGCCCGCGGACGTCACCGGGGCACCGGCCGAATTGGCTTTCATCGTGCGAAACTTCCAAATTTGAAAATGCGTCCCGCCCTTTCCGACTCGTGTTTGCCGGAAAATAACCGGCAAACCGTCGTCAGTCAGAATGAAGGCAACGATGAGAGCGATTACGGGCGATAAGAGCACCAACCCGGCGATAGAGCAGGTTACATCGATGACGCGCAGGAATTGACTTTTGAACTGCCTGCGACCAGTCATACATAACCTCCCGACGCCGAAGGACAAGCCGCTCTCGATCCTTTCGGTTCCTGGTTAACTGAGATTCGGTGATAGAACTCTTTCATATTGAGACTTTCGATCTCGCCGCGGTCGCGCATGCCGGCAAAACCGTCCAACACTTTCTTGAGAAAGAGCACGTTGCGTTCGAGGTCAGGACCGACATCCTCGGGATGAAGCCACAGATGGTAAACACGTCCGTGGCGCGCAGCGTAGGTCATTTCCTGCTGGATCCGTCGTATCCGGAGTGGCTCCAAAGGACCGAGCCAACGCCGGCCCATGCTCAGATACCGGCTCGACGGCAAATTCATCGGACGGCTTCCGCACAGTTCGGACGGGTCGTAGGTATTATGCCCGGAGACATTGCAGTGCAGGTCCACCAGCCGAAGCGCGCGACGGAACGGAGACTCGTGCTGCCGCTGGCGCGGAGCGTACATCCAGCCCGCGTTGTTTCCCCTGTATACCTTGATGCCGAGTTCCGCACAAACCTCGAGATACGCGCGATTCACCTGATTGCGCGGAAAAACCAGGCTGTGAAGCTCGATCCCCAACCTTTCCGCCGCGTGCTGGGCAGCGCGCAAATCAGCGCGGAAGGAATCAAGGTCCTGTCCGTCTTCGAGGCAATAATAATGCGAAAACGTGTGAGTGCCGATCTCCTGATGCGGCACCGCTGCAATCGCTCGTATTAACGAAGGCGCGTAGCGGCAGGGATCGGATTCCTCATCCAAGCCCAGCGTTTCCACATCGCGATACGGCGACAATTCCCGGCGCCTATATCGAGGCGTGGGCGTGGGAACAGCGCGAAGCAAATCCTTTTTCGACTGGAAAAAGAGCATGCCCACGGTAGCCCAAGTCGCATGGATTTCGTACCTTGTAAACAGTTCTAACAACGAAAACACGGCTTTGCGGCCCGCCAGCAGCTTCTCCCGGCACTGCTCGACCGTGATCAGATCGCGAACACCCCAATAAAGCTCGAAATCCAGGGAAACGATCAGAAAGCCATTCCGGTGCTCCTTCTCGCGGACCGGCTGAATTCTTCCAGGAGAATCACCGCCACTCTTCACGATTCCGAAATTTCCGTAACCCATCTTCCTCGACTCGGCCATTTTTTTCTACGAACGCTCTCAGTTAATGCTTCTATTTGCTCTTGTACTCCGCCATCTCGATAGTCTGATTCGCTTGGACCAGCCGTCCTGCCTTCCGCTCGCCGCGGGCCTGACAAACCGCTTCACGATATACCCCGAGCGTTCGGTCGACCATTTTGTCAATCGTAAAGAGGTCGATAAAGCGGCGCCGCCCAGCCTCGCCCATTTGGACTCTTAATGTGGGGTTGGTGATCAACCGCCTGAGAGAACGCGACAAAGCGCCGGAGTCTTTGGCTGGAACTAACATTCCCGTTTCACCCACATTTACTGCTTCCGCTATA
Organism: Bryobacteraceae bacterium; assembly: GCA_035295805.1. GTDB lineage: Bacteria > Acidobacteriota > Terriglobia > Bryobacterales > Bryobacteraceae > PSRJ01. Next base: position 46,822 of record DATGII010000119.1, read on the forward strand.
CCGCCGACCTCTGAGCTGACAACGGGCAATCCGGCGCGCATCGCCTCCAGCACGGAATAGGGGAATGCCTCGGATCGCGAAGACAGGACGAAGATCTGCGCGTTCGCCAGCAGCGGCGCGATATCGGAGCGCGCGCCCAAAAACCGTACCCGCGGGGCGAGCCCCAGGTTGGCCGCGATCTGCATGACCTCGCCCTGCATCGGGCCATCTCCGACGAGATCGAGCTTCCAGTCATGTTGGGCCAGATGCGACAGGCCCAGGAGTAAAGTTCGGTGGTCTTTTGGCTGTTCGAACCGCGCAACCATGATTAACCTGGGCGGCTCGCGATCGGGTTGCGCCAACAGATCCGCCGGGATGTCGGGGAGGCCGTTGTGGACGGCCGCGAGTTTTGCGGCTGGAGCGATCCTGTATCGCTTCGCAAGACGGCGTTCATATTCACAAACGTTGATGATGCGCGCGCAAACATGTGCACTCATCCGCTCCAACAACCGGAAGATAGAGCCTTGACGCGGCGAGATGCGGTCGCCAATCGACCAACCGTGCGGAGTAAATACCGCCGGTACACCCGCCAAAGCAGCCGCCCATCGAGCCAGGATGCCGGCCTTCGCCGTGTGAGCGGCTACTAAGTCGGGTTGAAGTTTCCGAAGGGCGCTCCGGATTTCCAGCACTGCCGACAGGTCTGCCGCCGGCCTGAGCGGCCTCACTAAGGAGCGCAGCGATTGAAACGGGATTTGCTTTCTCGTCAGTTCGGCCGTAAACGGGCCCTCGCCGCCAACCAGCACCGTCACGTCGTGCCCGCGCGAGAGAAGGGCATTCGCCAGATCGAGCACGTGAATCTGAGCCCCGCCCATCGAATCAGCTCGCGTGATGACGAACGCAACGTTCATCGGCCGGCCTTCGGGAGTCATCGGCCCACCCTTTCCCGGCATAGCCGCCGCAGGACCTCGGGAAAAGCTGCAATCGCCGGCAGGGGATCATCGACGGCAAAGACACCGAGCTCCATGGGGGGCCGTAGCGAGCGGAGGTAGGAATTGGGCGTCAGTCGGCCCCGACGAATCTCAAAAACGGCGGCCACCAGGTCACGTAGCCCTAACATCCACTGGACACCGGTTCTTGCGCGCATGCGCGGTACGGCGCGGCCCTGGGTCTGCAGACACATCAGATACGGGAAGTCGATTCCCGCCTTTCGGCCCAAAGTGTGCCATGTCCACACTCTTGGATTTACATCCAGCAACTTGAATCGGTTATCCCGCTCGTCATACTTAAACTCCACTTCGACTAGTCCGCTGTATCGGATGGAACTAAGAAAACGGGTCGCGGAATCCTCGATCTCTGGACGATCCATCGTCTCGACGAACGTGCTGGTGTAACCGAAATCGACAGGAAACTGGCGCGTTCTCCTCGCGACTAAACTTGCGATCGGCGCGCCGTCAAGGAACAGGGACGCATACGAATATTGAGCGCCGCCACCGCCGGGAATCATTTCCTGAAGGATCACTACGCCGGGCTCGACAAGTTTACTGGCTTCGTCAAACCTGGCCAGCAGTTCGGCTCGATCGCGAACCAGCCAGGCCTTCGCGCGGGTAAAAGAGTTCCGGGTTCTTCGATAAGCGGGCTTCAGAATTACCGGAAATTTGCACTCGATAACATGTAGCGCGTCACGGCCCGGAATCACACGCGTCCAGGGGTGGTCAATACCAAGCTCCGCGCACCGCTGATACGTCAGACGCTTGTCAAATGCCCATCGCGTTATTTCCCACTCCGGTGTTGTCAGATGGAACCGGCGGCTCAGGGCATCGTGGTTGCGCGCGAACAATTCGACTTCATCATCGCCACCCGGGAACAGAACCCAACCTTCGAGAGCATGGCGTTCGGCCAGGCCCAACAAACAATCGAGCTGCGCCGAAGAATCGTGATCAGGCCAAGCCCAGCTTTTCTGAACATAGCGAGAGGCTTTTTGGATCGGCGACCCGGGAGCCACAGCCCACACCGGTACCCCGCGCCGCCCAAGACTCCGCGCGATGCCGAGGCTCCCATGCGAGCCCCCCGCAACAATCACACCTGGCGGCAGATCGGGTTGCGCCGCATCCCAATCGGCGGCGGCCGGATTTTCTGGTTTACATTCGATCATTCAATTCTTCAAGAACACTGGGCAGGCTCGTTAGCGATGATGCTTCCGATCTGCTGACGACCGCTGTAGCCTGATCACGCGCAACCGCGGCCGGTACTGAAATCCGCGAACGTGATTCTCGATTCCGTAGAACTTGCCGGCCCACATGCGCGGCGATTCGCCGGCCGGCCTCATTCGAGCCGGCCACAAACCGCATTAGCGGGCCCAGGCTCGAAACCGCCGCGGCTCCCGCGAAATACAATCCGGCAATGGACGATTCCAAACTGCGTGAGAGCACTGGATAACGGTCGCTCGAGGCCATTCTGAAAGTAAGTTCGGGGGCCAGAAACCCATACCGATTCAGATCGAGCCGATAACCGGTTGCGAGCAAAATGTGATCTACCGAGAGTTCCGAGCGATCATCCAGCTTTAGCCGCACACGACCGCCCGCTTCCAACGCGGAGACTACAACGCGCGAAGTCCGGAGCCGCAGTTCTCGCAGGCGCGGAATCAGCCAGCTCGCGCCGGCGGGCCTGAGCGCCCGTCTCGAGATCACCCGCCTCAGCGTCGGAGGCAACAGCCTCAAGGCATCCGGCGTTTCCACGAGCCAGTTCAGCGGAAACGGCCCGATCTGAGCTGGGGCGTGAAACCGGTCAAGCAGAGGTTGAATGCTCGATGGTGCAGTTCGCTTACCGATCCAGTGAATCCTGTCCGTCCGGGCAATAACATCAACGGCCGCGCCAGCCTCCAACAGCAGCGCGGCGCTCTCCAACGCGCTCTGCCCGGCTCCCACCACGGCCACATGCCGGCCCGCAAACCGATCAAGCGAACTGTGAGCCGAACAGTGGGTGGCCAGTTCCGACGCAAGGTGCGTGAACTGCGGCGGGCGGTATTCGTGACCAGCCAGGCCGGTCGCCACTACGACGCGGCGCGCTCGGATCGTGCTCCCGTCCTCGGTCGAAACGCTGAAGCCATGCGGAAGGCTTTCCACGCGGCACACGCGGCGCGGGTCGACTGCCGCCACGGCCGCCCGCTGGAACCACTCTCCATACCGGATAAAAAACTCGATCGGGACAGGCTCCCGCCGCTCCACGCCTTCGACGCTCAAGAAATGATCCAGAGTCAATGCCTGGTCCGGGTGGCCGATATGCGACCCTTCCCAGGGAGATCGCAGGACCATTCCTTTGGGCATGCTGGTTTTCCAGAAGCCCATCACGTCACCAAATACAACCGGATCGAGCTTCCGCGAGTGGAGGTGGGCCGCCACTGCCAAGCCGTAAGGACCAGCGCCGATTACCGCTACTTCGCAAAGTGTCATATTCTCGTCTTCATTGAAGATCTACCGCCGGCCTTCTCCAGCCCAGTCCTAATATGCTCCCCGGCACCCGCAGACTGCCTGTACCGTCCGCGCCAATATATACACGTCCAGCCAAGGAGACCAATTTCTGACATAGTAAGTATCTAGAGCGACTCTTTCCTGGTAAGTGGTGTCGTTACGGCCGGACACCTGCCATAGGCCGGTAATACCGGGTAACACTTGGGCGTATAAACCGAACTCATGGTCGTACGCAGGAATCTCCTCCGGAACAATAGGCCGCGGACCCACCAGACTCATCTCCCCTTTGACTACGTTCCACAGCTGCGGTAATTCATCGAGGCTCGTCCGGCGCAAAAACCTGCCGACGCGCGTCATTCGCGGGTCGTTCCTCAACTTACGCCCGCGCATCCACTCTTCTTTCAACTCGGGCCGCTCCTTGAGGTAGCTGCCTAACACGGCATCCGCATCGACCACCATCGATCGGAATTTCCATACCTTAAAGTGATCTTCGTGCCGGCCGATCCGCAGATGTCCGTAAAATACCGGGCCCCGGCTCTCCAGCTTGATCAACAGTGCGATGAATAGGATCACGGGCAACAGAGCAATGCCGAGAGTCACGGACACTAACAGATCAATCAGGCGCTTGATTGTAGCCGCACTCGAAAGCAGCAATCGGTTACTGACTTCAAGAGCCAGCACGTGACCAAGGTCTAAAGATCCGATTCCCAAGCTCGATAGGCCTTCGAGATCCGGGATTACGAACAGGTGCGAAAACGGCCTTGCGTGGCTATCGAGCACCCTTCGCAGTTGCTGCGCCGAAAATCCCGGAACGGCTAGAATGGCATGCGTGATTCCATAGTGTGACGCAAGGATAGGGGCTTTTTCCCAGCCTTGAAAAACCGGCGCTGCGTGGTCGAACTTCTCGGGGCTTGGCTCGTACTGAAGAACGGCCGTTACCCGCAGGCCCAGCTCAGAGTGCCTCTCGAGTGTCCGCAAGACTTCCTCGCCTTTGCGGTCCCGAATTAAGACCAACGTTCGATATCCCCACCAGCTCTTGTGGCAGAAACAACGACGCAATATCATCCGGGCGGGCGGCACCAGCGCCATGGACATAAGCCACGCGACGATGAACACAATCCTGGAATATTCCTCGGAGACGCGCAGCATAAATGTGAGGACGCCGAGGATAAGGTATACGGTAGTCGTGGCTGCGGCTACAGCTCGAATTTCCATAACTGGATTGAAGACAACGCCGGGGTAGAGGCCGTACAGTGCATACGTTACGACGAACAGGCCCAGCACCGGCCATAGTTGCGAGTATGTCGGCAGCTCATACGCACCGCCAAGCAGCTTCCGAACAATCACACAGACGAAAGCCGCAAAGCTCAACGTGACCGTGTCCCCCATGATGATGAAAAGGGCGGGAATAAACGGATACCTTCGTCCGGTAATACTCGGCGCGTGATATTCGTGAGCCAGCGTTTCCGGCGCCGTAGCCATACCTATCGAAGCCCTCCCGATATTGCCGCGGATTCGCCATCCAACGCGGGATACTGCCGGGATCGTGATGCCGGGTATGCGATTGCCCCGGCTCCGGCCATTGTGTCCTTGGCGCGAGGGCCGGCCTGGACACTTTTGGCTGATTTCCTGGCCAGCGTATATCCGGTCGCGATTAACGCCAATATCATCCACCACTGGCGTTGATAGAATCCCTCGATACCGACGGTCAATCCCAGTAGGGCCACATGCGCCAGGGCCATCGCCAACATAACCGGCTTCTCCTCTCTCGGTGCAAGGCGAAAAGCGGACCAGGACCTTCGGAAAAACCACGTGACGAAGCCAAGTAAGACCAGCAGGCCGACTATGCCGAAATCGGCCAAGAACCAAAACGCCGTGTTATGTACGATGATTCCTTCTTTCATGAAGAAACTGGCCAGACCACCGCCGAACCAGGGATTGGCCGCGAATTGAGCCCAAGCATCATCGAGCAATTCAAAACGTCCGGCAACCTGCTCGGGCCGGCTTGCCATGTCCTGAAAGAAGCCGAGGAACCGCGCGCCCATCAGGAGGAAGACGGCTGCCAAGCCGACCAGACCGACGACGGCGAAACGTAATGCCATGCCCCGGCGGATGATACACAGCAGAAGCAGGGCCAAGGCCAAGGCGAGCCAGGCCGAACGGGAGAATGTAAATAGAATTCCCAATCCCAGGCTGGTTCTGACGAAAACGCGCATCCACGGTCCGAGCAGCGGCTTTGGCCCCCAGGAACTCCCCTCGCAAAGAACCAAGGCCGTCACAAGCAGGCCGCCATATGCATTTGGATCGACCATCAAGCCGGCCAGGCGAGCACCGTCATACGCCGTAAAAATGTTGTCCGTGTGCGATGAATAGGCCACCAAATACGCCGCGACAGCAATCACGTTTTGCGCGGCGACACTCACTGTGAACACCTTCAGGATTTTGCGAATGTCCTGCCAACTTGTAGCCACCGTGCTAATCGTCAGGTAGCTTAGATATAAGAAGACGAGCCCGATGTCTTTGTTGAGGACCGTGTATCGGTTGAGATCGCCGTCCTGCAGGGCTTGCATCATCGTTCCAATGGCAAATACAATCAGCAGGGCGGCGTGCCACAGGCACCATGCCGGCTTACGGTACTTCAATTGTCCGGGTACGAGTATAGCGGCGGCCACTAAGCACAGATCCGCTGGGGCGACGCGAAAGCCGGTCGCGCCCGGGTCGAACGTGACCTGAATTTGCAGTAGGGCGACATATAGCAACACTAACCAGGGCAGAATTCCAGCTTTCGAAGCCTTGGTCTTCGATTGGACCCAAAGGGTTGCGGGGCTATACGGTGCCGGACTATAAGGAAATGGTGAGGTCATACTCCGTACTTTGAGGGAGAATCGTTTTCGCCTTAGAGATGAATAGCCACCCGGCTGCCGCGCTGAAGGCGGTGACCTGAACCAGGGAAGCCAACATAACCGCCGATGCGGCCCCGGCCAGTCCGGAGTCCCTCACCCACAACATGCAGCCGAGGGCATTGCTGCAGACTACCAGCAAATAGATCGGGACTTGTATACGGAAACTCCGGGCGGAGGTGATGCCGTAAGTTAGCAGCGCCGCAAACGCGGAAATACCCGCCGCCGACATTAAGCGCACAAACACATCGGAGTGTGCTGCGTATTCGGAACTGTAGAATATCGTCAGGAGAGTAGCCCCCATCAATTTCGCCGCTATCCAGGCGCCCGCGCCGAGCAGTACGCCGAATGCGGCCAGACGGGCCATCAAGGCTTTAAAGGCCGACATTTGGCCTGCTGCGAAAAGCCGCGAAAGCTGAGGCGTCGCCGAAGCTCCAAGCGCGTCCGCCACCAGCGTCACGGAAACGGTTGTATATGATAAGGCCGAAAAGATTCCCAGCTCGCGCTCACCCAAATGCGCGTGAATAAAATACCGTGGGACGCTCTGATTGAATGCCGCGAGTGTCATCACGATCCCGAGCGGGAGTGATAAGCGAATGAGCTTCCACTGCCGCTGGAACCAATATCGCGGCCGCTCCATAAACGCGCCTAAGCTTGTGGGGCCAACCGTCCCCAGGAAGCCTCTCCCTCTGCGGACGTCGAACGACAGCAGGACTAGCAGCCAGGTCAAGGCCAGTACGACCACGCTCCAAAACGCGTCCTTGGTCAGGTACAGCGTCGCGCTCAAGCCGGCTACCGAAACGACTCCGCGCAAGATCATAGACTTGCCGATCTGGTCGAGCCGGTCACGGGATTGGAAGAGCCCATAAATAACGTCGCTCAATGTCTCCAGGCATTTTGCGCAGGCCACTGCAAAAAGTATCTTGGTGGTTCCTCGCGCGTAATTGCCTAATAGGATCACCAGCGCAATGGATAACATCGCCAGCAGCGTCATACCGGTGCGGAGGCCAAGGTACTCGGCAAACGAATATTCGCGTGTGGCGTCTGTCGCTTGCACGGAACGGAGCTGGAGATTAGTGAACATAATAATCGGCGTGGCAATGGCAAGACCTAGGGAAAACTGTCCCACCATGACGGTGTTGCCGAATTTTGCGAATGCCACGATCATGCCCCATTGACACGCCGCGTAGAGGATACTCCCGGATAGGGCCCACCCGAAGTTTCGCTGCAAGGACAACCCTGAACTCTCCGCAGCATGGATCCCCTCACACTTTGGGTTCGTCATGCGCTTACGCGGTCATCCGGCTCGAGTCCCGATAGTCCATGTAACTGTATCGATTGCCTTCTGCCGCCGGATTCCAGCTATTCAACACGGTTCCCATCACCGGAATACCGTCCATCACCAGCCGGTGGGCCGCCGCCTGCGCGGTCTGTTTGTCGGTGTAATCGGCTCTCAACACCAGCATGGCCCCCTCGGCATAACGAGCCAGAATGCGCGAGTCCGCAAACTCGAGGCACGGTGGCGTGTCGATGATGATGAAATCAAATTCCTTCCTGTATCGGTCCATCAGTTGCCGCATCCGCTCTGAACAAAGCAGGGCGAAAATCCCCTCCGGACAGGGACCGCTCGGAAGGATGTGTAGCCGCGGTATGTCTGTTTTCCGGGCCAGGCACTCCAAAGGAACCGCGCTGATATCGTTTTTGTCTTGCAGTAAATCACTAAGTCCCCAGCTGTTCGCCGTATCGAACACCTTGTGTAGCCGCGGATGCCGCATGTCGCCATCGATCACCAGAACCCGTGAACGGATCTCCGCAAGCGCGATGCCCAGGTTGCTTACGACGGTAGTCTTCCCTTCCCCGGGAACCGCGCTGGTAATAGCGATGGTTCGAGACGACCCGTCTCGCGTTTCAACGGAGAGAATCGACGCGACGGTCGAGCGGAACGATTCCGAAACCTCCGAGAAACCCGAGTTCCAGGTAATCCGCTCCACTTGGTGCTCGCCCTCGATCGCTCCCAGCAATTTCCGTGCGGCCCGCGGCGCCAGCTTTGCTCTCGGGATTGCCCCCAATTCCGGGAGGCTGAGCCACGATGTCGCTTCACCGGGAGACCGCAGGTGGTCGTTACTTTGCTCGCGGAACATCGCGCCGCAGATACCGAGGATCAGCCCGGCCGCCGAGCCGACCGCCAGGTTCAGCGGTAGATTCGGCGTGTAGGGTGTCGGAGCGGGTTCGGCCGGACCGACCAGCCGGATGTTGGTCTGCCGGATGGCCGAAGCTACGCGGGCATCATTAACCCGCTGCTGCATGGCTTCATAGAATTGCCGGTTTGCGTCGACCGCGTGCTTGAGCGTGTCGTAGTGAGTGACGCGGCCGGATAGATTCGCCACCACGGCCGATTGCCGGCTATACGCCGCCGTGAGACTGTCTTCGCGTCGCTGCGCGGCCCGGTAGTCGGATTGCAACTGGTCGTGAATGCGCTTCGTTTCGGCGCGCGCCGCGGCTTCCAGTTGCGCAATTTGCGCGCGCACCCGGCTCACCTTGTAGCTTTCCGGCTGCAGAATCGATTCCAGGTCTGCCAACTGCCGGCGCAGGTCGGTCAGCTTGGTTGTGTAATCTTGCAGGATCGGGCTTTGTGTCGTCGGCAGCGCGCTCTCCGAATTCAGGGTTTCGTATTCCGCCTGTTTCGCGATACGGTCCCCCTGTGCCTTCGCCAATTCATCTTGAATCGACTTCAACCGCGCCTCCTCGATACTTTCCTGCCCCGGCGTGAATTGCAGCCCGACGGAACGCGTATATTTGTCCACATCGTTTTCCGATTGGCCGATCTTGTTGTGCAGTTCCTGCAATTGTGGGCTCAGCCATTCCTGGATCTGCTGCGCGGCAGCGCGGCGTGCATCCACGCTCTGTTCAATGAAGGTCTGTGCCAGCGTATTCGCGAAATCCGCCGCCAGTTTCGGATCAGGCGATGAATAGGCGATCCGGATAATTCGGCTGTCGCGCGAGGTGCCCACGGTCAGGTTTCGGCGCGCCGCCTGCACCGCGTATTGCTGCGGCGTGATTTGCCCTTTTTTCAATCCGGTCTTCTCGAGCAGGTTGTCCCAAAGGCCGCTCTTGGGACGATACTCGGCGCGCTCCACGAGCCTGAGCCGATTCACCACTTCCTCCAGAAGCCGGTCCTGCTGCAGCATTTCCGCCTGCGTTTGCACGTACTCATCGCTCGTAGCATTCGATGGCGCCGATGTCGGATCGACATCATGGAGGTTCAGGAAATTCTCATTAACTGCCTGCACCTCTAGCGAAGCGACAGACCGGTAACGGGGCGTTTGCAGCAGGGTTATGCCCAGTCCGGATAGCACGCCGGCAAGTAAAACCAATAGCACGGTCCACTTTCGCCGCTGAAGCGTCCGGAAGCATTGGGACATTCCGATACTGTCGGAATCGTCCAGAAGCCTTCCCGGTATCACCTCCATCTGGGGATGATGCGCATTTATCATCGGGGGCCCCGCTGGCACAGCGGGAACTCTGGGGACAAGATTACTCTCGGACATGAACCTCTCTCCTTGTGTTTACCCTGTTGTTTCTCTACCGTTAGCCCGGACTATGGCATCCGCCAAATCACAACGCCGGTCGCTGTCTGGACCGCTGCCTCCAGCGCTCTGGTCACTGCCTTCTTTGGAGTATTGGTGGGAATGAAGAGAATATCGTTCGGGCGAAGCTCCATGTCCTCGCCCTTTCCCGCCAGTACTTTTTTCAAATCGAGGGCGATTTCCTGACGCTGCGTGGCTCCGGGAACCGGCCGGAGGATCTTCGATTTCTGCGCGGCGGGCGTTGCGCCCAGTCCTTCGGCATAAGACAGCGCTTCCAGAACCGACACGCCCGATTTTTCATTCAGGATGATTCCGCCCGGCTTTTTTACCTCTCCGATTACGTACACCATCTCAGCCTGCGGCACGGTAATTACGTCGTTTGCCTCCACCTGAATATTCAAGGCGGGATTCTGGGCGCCAATCAGCTCCTTCACACTCACGTCTGCAATACTGAACTTCCCTGTCGAATCGGTCTTGGCGCTTGGCAGGGGAATCGGCCCCCACTTGAGCGAACGGCTGATGTTGATCCGCGGCCCACAATCCGGTTTAAGTCCGCCGGCCATCGACAGCACTTCGGCGAGCGTCTTACTACCGCGCAACTGGTGTACTCCCGGCTGATTCACGGCCCCGATGATTGTTACCGGTTGGCTTCCGAACTCCACTACCTCCACTGATACTCTCGGCTGGCGAACTTCGGTAACCAGGCGCTTCAACAGGGTTTGTTCGAGTTGCTCGACCGTCAGTCCACCTGCCTCAACTCTTCCCACCAACGGCAGATCAATATAGCCGTTTGGGTCGATTTTCACAGGCTTATCCGTAATCTCATCCACTCCCAGCGCCCAGATCTTAATGCTGTCGTCCGGACCCAGCACATACTGTGCCCGGTCCGCTGGCTGGCTCGACGCCGGCTTAGGTGTAATTGCGGCCACCTGCTGCTGGCCGAACAACACTGCACCGGCGAGTGTGAACGCGAACGTAGTCTTAACTAGTAGTCTCATCGCACTCTCATGTTTCTGCCGAAGCGCACCGTGAAACCGCGCCTTCATACCCCGATGCTTTGTTAGGACGTTGTTCTTGCGGTGGCTCATGCGAAATACGCGGGACAAAGACTGCAAGGTAGCTTCCACCGTGCCTTTGCGGACAGAGTAGTGTACACGGATGTTGAATCATGGTCGAACCGCTCGGCACGCCTCATGGCGCTGTCGAAAATCTTACTCTCCCTCTAGAAACCCGGCCAAAAATTGCACATTCGAAGACACTATTCAGAAAACCTGTCGTCGGAAGCGCATCTCACGCCGCCTGTTTAACAGGCGTGGCACCTTGCTTACAACATCTCGGACGCTGGCATGTGTCGTGCTGACACACCGGCGCCGTAAGGATGGCTGAGCACATATTGGAGACGCTTTTTTCCCGGCTAAAACCACAGTCCGAGCGGGCCGTCGGGATCATCTCGGCCAACTGGGCCGCCGTCTCCGATCGTTGGCGGCGTCAAATCGGCGAGCTCGGGCTCAGTCCCCAGGAATTTGATTTCCTGTCCAACGCGATTCGTGAAGCCGGAAGCCGCCGCTCCGACGGGCTGACGTTTGAAGAGTTCCAATCGTATTTCACTCAGCTCGGAGAGCAGCTCGCGGAGAAGCACGTAGATCTTTCGTCGGCGCTCACGTCCTTGCATCTCCTGATCGAGATTACCGAACCATATCTGGATCTTGGTAACGGCGCGCCGGCGCCGGATAATATGGCCTCGGCCACGCGCCGCCTTTATGGAATCGCGGTTCTGGCAATCATCACCGGCTACACGAGAGCCTGGAAAGCCGAACAACAGTCGTTAGCGGCCACACTCGAGCGGGCTGGAAGAAGACGCCACCAGGCGTCCGCGTATGTTACGAACGTTTACGAGCAGGAGAGGCGCCGGCTCTCGCATGACCTGCACGACGACATCGGCCACCAGTTGCTTCTTTTGAAGCTGTATCTCGAGCTGATGGTCACCGACGCGAAGCAGGGTGAAATCCCACAGATGGCTCGGCGGCTGGATGAGGCCTTGGTTTTGGTCTCCAGCGCGATCGAATCGGTGCGCCGCTTAATCCTCGACTTGGGCCCGGCAATCTTCGACGACCTCGGATTTCTGGCAGCCATACGGTTCTATGCCCGGCAGTTTTCTTCACGCACTGCGATAACCGTCACGGTGCGTGCGCCCGAATTACCCGAAAATATTCCCATGAGCCATCAGATCGCCCTGTATCGCGTCCTGCAGGGGGCCCTCTCCAACGTCGTGGAGCACGCGCGCGCGGGCCGAGTCAAAGTCACCATTGAAGCGGTCGATCAAAAGCGGCTTATCATGGTAGTTGAGGATAATGGCGTGGGGTTCAACACCGCGTCCATGTCCGGCCGTTCGTTTGGGCTCACTGCCATGCGGGAGAGGGTAGAGATCCTGGGTGGCAGCCTTCTCATTGATTCGACTACCGCCGCTTCACAATCTCCAAGAACCGGAACGCGCATTTCAGTAGAACTTCCGCTGCCGGAGGCGTCGAATGAGTAAGAAGATTCGAGTTCTGGTCTGTGATGATCATGCCCTGTTTCGGGAGGGAGTCCGCACAGTTCTCGCCGGAGCCGGTGACATTGAGGTGGTCGCCGAAGCGGCCAACGGCATCGAGGCGGTTGATCTGGCGCGGCAGTTCGAGCCGGACGTCATCTTGATGGATATCGCAATGCCCGTGCTTCGCGGGTTTGACGCCACTCGCCGCATCAAGCGGGTGCTTCCTGAAGCGCGCGTGTTGATTCTCACCGTCTACGACGACGAGGACCTGGTCGCCCGCTGCATGGAATCGGGCGCTTTCGGCTACCTGGTCAAAGACTCCCCTCCGTCTCAGTTGGTCTATGCGGTTCAGGCGGCCGCGCGCGGAGAACAATATGTGAGCCCGCGCGTCATGAAATCCGTGGTCGGGCACTATACGCAGCCCCCGGGCAGCGGCAAAAGCGATTATGACCTGTTGAGCGACCGCGAGCGCGAGATCCTGATCCTTCTGGCCGAAGGTTGCGCCATGAAGGAAATCGCGCAGCGCTTAAACCTGAGCGTCAAAACCGTCGACGCGCACAAGTACAACCTGATGCGCAAGCTCGACGTACACGACCGCCCCGGCTTGATCCGCTATGCCATCCGCAAGAAACTCATCGCCGTTTGAAGTCTGCCGCCCTCCTATAGACTCGCGTTCCCGTCGAACAATGATGGCGACCAGGCGCTCGGATTCTGCAAATGTTCGGCGAGCCAGGGTTGACAGGCGCGATAGAAGTAGCTCCAGGCGTATAACTTTCGCAGATGGGGCGCGCTCGCGGCAATGATCTCGCCGTCTTCCAGCCACCGCCCCACGTTCTCAAGCATGTGCACCCCTGTCCGCCGGCATCGCCTCAATCCCCACGACAGCAGGGAAGGCAACAACTCCTCGCTTCCATTCAGCGATTGATAATCCACCAGCCGTACCCGTTTCAACGCGTATTTGGGATTATCCCTGCGATCAAAGATGGCGTAGGCCGCCAGACGACCGCGCTCAGCCACCGCGGCGATCCACAAGCGTCCGTTCCGAAGGGAGTCCCCAAAATGCCAGTTCAATACTTCGCGCGACCGCACCGCGAGCAATTGGTTCCGGCGCTGCCACCTGAGTTCCTCCCAAAAACCATCGAAGCGTTCATCGAAGCCCGCGCAGCACTCCACTTCGGCAGTATCCTGGAGTCCGGCCTGTCCTGACAGTCGTTCATGAAGAAAACTCGCCGGTCCCAGAACACAACTCAAAAAGCGCAAGCGCGGAAAACCTTTCTTTATCAGAAGACTCGCCGAGAACCCACGATGATTCGTGACCCAGAACGCGCGTTCGTCCCAGCGTCCCACCGGCACGCGCAGACAGTGGAACATCTCGATGGCCGGTTCGGCTTCCTTGGTCACCGTGCTGTTCAGGTATAGATCCACACCCCGCTGGTTCACCACCGAATCCAACAGCAGAAGCGACGCGCTTCGAAAACCAGGCTCGGCGACCCAGGAAATGCCCGACGACGCGATGATTGGCCTCCCGTTCCACTCATAAGGAAGCGGAATGTTACCGATTGACGCGACAATCCGCCCCGACCGGTCCTCCAGCACCCAGCCGATCGGCCACCGGGACCGTAGCTCGCGGTAGAGCGGATTGCCCAGCCACATCTGGCTCCAGTCTTCATAGCTCCGCGTGCCCAGTCCGTAGCGCCGCTGCAGCGAGACGATGGGCCCGTAGTCTTCGAACCGAGCTTCCCGTATTTTGAAAGCCGCCCCCGTAGCGGCAACCGTGGTCGTCACTTCGCTCCTTTACGCCCGGCCCGGGCCCGCGGGCCGGAATGTCACTGGCAGCCGCTCCAACCCGCGGAAGATCATGTTATGGCGCCACACCAGGGGCTCCGGCTCGAGTTTCAGGTCGTTGAGCCGGCGCAGCATTGATGAAAATGCGATCTGCGCCTCCGCCCGGGCCAGCGGCGCTCCAAAGCAATAGTGGCTCGCCCATCCGAACGCCAGGTGACGATTGTCTTTCCGCGTGATGTCCAGCCGGTCGGGCTGCGCAAACCGCGCCGGATCGTAATTGGCGGCGCCGAGCACCGCAATCACCGCTTGACGTTTTCGAATCAGCTTTCCGCGCAGTTCTACGTCTTCCGGAGCCAGCCGCGTCGTGTATTGGATCGGACTCTCGTACCTGAGTAACTCCTCAATGGCCGAGGGCATCAGGTTCGGATCGTCGCGCAGCCGGTTCATCTCTTCCTCGTGCTTCAACAGAGATAAGAGCCCGTTACCGATCAGGTTGGTCGTGGTCTCCTGTCCGCCCGTCATGGTGATGATCGCATTCGCGATCACTTCCTCCTCGCTCAACCGGTCTCCATTGACTTCGGCAGTCATCAGCGCGTACAACACTCCGGCACGCGGCGTGATCTCCTGTTCCCGTATTCTCGAGCGGTAATAGGACGTCATGTCCTGGACGATCTTCAGCATCCGCGGTGTCCTGCCGGGGTTGTGCTGGAAATTTCCCAGCATCTCGGAAAACTCGATCGACCAGGCCTTGAGCTGATCTCGATCCTCGACCGGCACTCCCATGAGTTCCGCCGTCACCGTCGCCGGCAGCAGATTCGCCACATCCGCAATCACGTCCATGCGGCCCGCGGGCAGAACCCGATCCAGCAGGCCATCCGTGATCTCCTGAATGTGCTGCCGCAGCGCTTCGACCCGGGTGGGTGTGAACGCCGACGCCGCCAGCGCCCGCAACCTCGTATGCCCCGGCGGATCCATGAACAGCATCTGCCGCACCATCACCTGTGCAATCGGATTCAACTCCGAGAGGTCCAGCGCGGTCAGCTGCTCCGGCGTGGGACTGCGCGCGGCCGAGAAGCGCTGCAGAACCGTCACGACATCGTCATACCGGGTAACGATCCACGCGTGCAGGTACGGGTCCCAGTGCACCGGGTCTTCGGCGCGCAGACGGTCATACAACGGGTATGGATGAGCCCGGGTTTCCGGGTCCAGCAGATGAAACAGGCTGAGAGGCGCCTCCGCGCTGGCCGCCGGCGCCGCTTTCAGGCTTGTGCTCATGGAAGTGAACTCGCGCTCGACAGTTCCGCCTCGTGCGCGCCCCGCCGCTGTTCGACCTCCGCCGCCAGTGCTGCGATCGTCGGTGCTTCAAACAGCGCCCGCAGAGAAATCTCGACACCAAATACGTTTCGAATCCTGGCGATCAGCTGAGCGCCCAGCAGCGAGTGCCCGCCGAGCAGAAAAAAATTGTCGTTGCGCCCCACGCTTTGGACATTCAGAAGCTTCGCAAGCATCCCCCCAATACTCTGCTCCACCGGCGTCTGCGGTCCTTCGGCGCCCGGCGCTTTTTCGAATTTCGGCGCCGGTAACGCCGTTCGATCGATCTTTCCGTTGGCAGTGAGCGGTAGGGTACCCATGCGGACGAACACGGATGGGATCATGTAGTCGGGTAGAGCGGCGCGCAGAAACTCGATCAGGGCTCCATCGGTTGCCTCTGATCGGGCCGCCAGCACCACATACGCGACCAGCCGCTTTTCTCCTGACGGATCCTCGCGGGCCAGCACCAGACTCTCGCGAACATCCGGATGCTCGTTCAGCCGGCTTATGATTTCGTTCGGCTCGATGCGGTACCCGCGAATTTTGATCTGATCGTCGAGACGGCCCCGGTATTCGATCTGCCCGTCCGGCAGAAGCATGCCGAGATCGCCCGTGCGATAAATTCGGGTCGCCGCTCCGGATTCGAGCCTAACTTCGACAAACTTCTCCGCCGTCAGATTGGGAAGATTGCGGTAGCCGCGCGCCAGGCTGGGACCTGCGATGCAAATCTCGCCGGGACTGCCCGCCGGCGCCGGCTGAAGATTTTCGTTCAGGATGTAGATCTCGGTGTTCGCAATCGCGCGCCCGATCGCCGGCAAGGCGCTGTAACCTTTCTCCGGAGGGACCGCCGCGGACGTCGCCACTACCGTGCACTCCGTCGGCCCGTAGTTGTTCACTACTTCGAAAGGCAGCCCTACGGGCGGATAGTGATGGAGTGTGTCGCCGCCGGTCAACAGAATGCGAACATGGGTCTCCGCAGGCCATGCCAGAACCAGCATACGTTCCGCCAACGGTGTCGGAACGAAACTGATCGTAATGCCCTCGGCCACCAGCCAGTCTCGCAGCGCCTCCGGAGAATTCCGCGTCGCGTCATCGACCAGATGAACGCTGGCTCCCGCCGCCAAATAAGGCCACAACTCCCAGCCGGACGCATCGAATCCCAGCCCCGCCAGGTGGCTGGCGCGATCGGCCGCTCCCACCGAAAACGCCTCATTATGCCAGGCGACCAGATTCGCGAGAGCCTGGTGCGTGATCTCCACGCCCTTGGGCACGCCCGTCGAACCCGAGGTGTAAATGACATACGCCAGATCGCCGCAGTCGGTATCCGTCGTGACCGGCTCCGCCGACTCAATATTTGCCTCGGCCGCCTCGCTGTCTACCAACCGGCAACCAGGGATCGCCAGTTTTCGTGAAATGGCACGGGTGGTCAATACCAGCATCGGCCGCGCATTCTCTAAAATCGAAGCCAGCCGATCCGCAGGATTCGTCGGATCCAGCGGCAGGTACGTCCCGCCTGCCTTCCAGATCCCCAACATTCCGGAGACCAGTTCCACCGAACGCGGGAGACACACGCCTACCAGCGTCTCCCGGCCCACACCCTGAGAGCGCAGAAATTGCGCCATACGGTTGGCTCGATTGTTCAGTTCGGCATACGTCACGTTCTTGCCGCCGGCGCCGACCGCCCTCGCGTCCGGTCTTTCACCGGCGCGCGCGACCACGGCATCTCGAACATTGGAAAAAACCTGTCGTGCGGTCATGCTTCTCCTTGCGAACCTTCTGAATTGGAAAGGGACATTTCTAAAACAGTGGCGCCTGAGTTACTCTCGAAGGGTCCAATCGGCGATCTCAATGCATCTAACTGGTCTACCACTTCGGCTACATCGTCGCGTAACATGAATGCGCTCGGCATTGGATCGGCGGCGGAGAGAAAACCGAACTCCTGGATGCCTCGAAGCGAGCTCCACCATTCCCGAAACCCCATTCTTCTCTTTACACTGCATCCGATCGCGGTCACCAGATCATAATCCTCCACAACCCACTTACGTCCTTCAACCACTTGCCCCGCGCGTATACTGCGCCCTGTCTGGTCAAGGTAGAGTACCTGCGCGACATCGAGGCCTTCTTCAGAAACAAATAGCCGAAAGGATCCACCGATCCGTGGATTCACGTCCAGGAGTTTGTACTGCCCGTCTCTCTCGTCATAACGAAAATCCATGTCCACCGCGCCTTCGTAATGGACTGACTTCAGAAACCCAATGGCGATTTCTTGTAGCCGGTCATTTCGTTCACAGACGCCAAGGCTGGTGACTCCGATGTCCGGCGGATACTGCCGGAGCTTCCTGCCGGTAAAAGCGGCCAGGCACTCGGATCGGCTAGTCAGGTACCCATTAAACATCCAATCGGTCCCGGCGCCCATCGGAATCCACTCTTGTACGATGATTCTGCCAATTACTTCATCCTGAATTCGGGCGTATAGTGCGAAGGCTTCGTCCCTGTCGCGAACGACCGCCTTGGTTTGGCTTTTGTGTTTGCGAAACCGGCCGTCAATGGACTTGACGATCAGCGGATATTTTCCGTATCCAAAGCACGACGCCAGTTCGGCTCTCGTTTCCGGAACGGTCATCTGCGGCACGGCGACACCGAATTTCCGCGCCAGTTCATACACCTCCCTCTTATTGCACAGGCTACGGATGAGCAGCGGATCCAGGGCGGCAAAGGTGAACAGACTTCGAAGCACCTCTTTGTGATCCGCGATGAAAACCGCCGCGGTATCGGTTGTTGGAACCAGCACGGCGCGGGACCCGATACGGCGTCCCAGGGTTACTAAAAAGTCCAAAGACGATTCGGCCGGATTGCGTTCAAAGTCCCAGATGGCTTTTCCTTTCGAGTATCTGGAGAAGAACGCGGGCGCCCATCGAGTCGAATCCACGTTATAGACGGGGACTCCCAGCCGGCCCAGGCTACGAGTAACGCCGAGGCCGACGTGGTGTGGGCACGGAAATACGACTGTGGGCAACGAGTTAGCGGCTTTTGAACTGGGGTGCGAGGTGCCTCTGGCCATTGGTAGGTCGGCAAAGAACGCGAGTAAAGATTGCACGGCCGGTTCCACCGGCTGATTCGATACGGCAACGCCAGCTGTGTGTTTAAGGACAGAGACCGGAATTTATATTGAGCCGGCGTAGCTTATAAAATGGAGAAACCTGGATCAGTAGGCTACGAGGATCGCCACATCGGCAGGGCAGTGAGGTTCGACGCACGATGAGTCCACCCGGCATTGCAGAAATCGAGCGCTGCTTCGAATTAATCCGTGATCGGGCGCCCAACTCGCGCATGAAACGTGCGTGGGATGTAAAGGGAAACATATGACCGGGCGAGACACCGTGTCGCCCGGTCGACTTAAGCCAGTTTCCGGCCGTCGCTGCCGGCCGACCGAATCCGATGGGAAGCTCGGGTATTACTTATCCCTGGGGGGCGTATTCGACTCGTTATCGCGCCGCGGCGCTGGTTGCGTCTGCGGCTCCTGCTGCGTCGTATCGCTGCGATTGGCTGTATTGTCCGACGAGCCGCCGCCTAGAGCAGCCGTCACCTGATCTGCGCTGAATACCTTCACTTCGACCCGCCGGTTCTTCGCATTCGCCTCGCGCCCTCGACCGGTATCTGCGGGCTTCTGTTCGCCTAATCCGACCATCTGTATTCGATAAATCGGAATATCGTGCTGTGCCACCAGGTATTGAACCACCGAGTCCGCCCGGCGGCGGCTTAAATTTTCGTTGTATTGCTCCGGCCCGGTCTTATCCGTGAAGCCTTCCACTGCGATGAAGTACCGCTTGGCTGCTTTGACATCGCTTGCCAGCTTGTCCAAATCCTGCTTGGCCTCGCTGCTTAAATTGTATTTGTCAAAACCAAAAGGAACGGTCGCCGAGGTCTGTAGCTTATAGTCATCGATATTGGCCACTGTCTGCCGCAGGCCGGTGAGCACCCGGTTGTTTTCATCGGACTCCTTCTGTGCTTGATTCGCCCGATTCATCGCGTCGCCGGCATGCTGATCAGCGGTCATCGCGTGTTGATCGGCCGTAGATGCCCGTTCCTGGGCTGCGTTAATTCCGCTTTGTGCCCTCTGATCGACTTGTTTTACTTGGCCTCGCGTCTCCTCGATCGTTTGGCCGTTCTGGTTGGTTTGTTCTCCCACTTGATCGACTTTCGCTTGGATCGGGGCCGCGGTGTTCCGAACATATTTTTTGGTAGCGCAGCCGGCAGCGAGAAAGGCGACCATTGAAACGCAAGCAGTCACAGCGAAAAATCTCATTGGTATCGCACCTCTTCGGTCGAGCGAAGCAATTCTATTTCCGTTCCCCGCCGGCAATAGCCCCAAAGTCAAGGCAGGGGCGCCCCTTCGTGGATGAGTACGGCTGACTGGAAATTCCACACGGCGCCCCCTGACCGAGACTCTATGGCTTGCTGGTGAAAGTTTTTCCCGAACCGGGATCGGTGTTCCGCAGTTCTTCGTCGCGGAGCGACTTTACCCAATCGTCGGCTCTTCGTTGCGCCTCTTCGCGTGCGATACCATATCGCTCCTGCATTACCCCGACGAACTTATCCCGGCTTCCTGCTATCATGTCCAGATCATCGTCCGTCAGCTTACCCCACTGTTGCTTGAGCGATCCTTTTGCTTGCTTCCACTTTCCCTGTAGTTGGTCCCAATTCATTACGATTTCCTCCGCTTCCTTAATTTAACTTCTGTCTCGAAGTACTTCGTATATACTCACGTCCAATACCCAGAGAAAAGCCGCGGAGCCTGCGTTGCCGGCTAGTACCGTATACCAAACGTGACCGGCAGAATAGAAGTGCTCGTGCCCCGCGTGTACATCTTGATATACCGCGCCTCGGCGAAAAGCTTGGCGTTGCTGTTGCCCAGCCGCACGGTGAAGCCGCCGCCGCCATTCATCCCGAATTTCGTTGTGCCGAATGAGCCGATTACCTGGTTGGCCGGAACGTTCACCGGGAAGAAATAACCGAAGAACGGGTCAAACGCGGTAACGGTCGCGATCGTCGGCTGCGTGAATTCCACGGTCCGCCGGTACACGCCGGGGCCACCAATCAGGTAGAAATCGAAGTGGCCTTTCGGATTGAATCTCACAATCGGATCAAGCGAAAATCCCCACATCCGGAAATTGCCATCCGGCTCTCCGACGCTTTGCAGGAATGACCCGCTCAGCCCTGACTCAGTGTACATGAACTGACCCATTACTCCCAACCACGGAACCAAATTGATTCCAGCCCCGGCCTGTATGTTCCACCCCGTGTCGATGCGGTTTTCCAGATGACCGATCGGCTGCGTGAATCCGGCGCCGGCGTCAAACGTGAATCTTGGCGGTTCCGCTGTCTGTGCTTGAACAAGCACGATTCCGACCAGCCAGGAAACTGTGACAAAAATAAACTTTCGTACCATATACCCCCCAGCAGTGCGAGTAAATCTGAGCGATCGGTTGCGAACCGATGCGTAACTGGCAGGCTGCAAGAGTGTTTCCAATGAATTAATTTAAACTTCTATGTACAGCGCCGCGCTGTCTCCGGGCAGCGTGGCGTGCCGGGAATCAATGTCCGCAACGGGCGCCTCGCCGGCCGCAGGTCCTCCGTATGCCGGCGCTGCGCTCCAGATCAACAGATCCCAATTCTGCCGCCTGGATGCGCCTATCGGGATCGCTTGCGGTGAATGCGCGAAATTACAGAGGATCATGCCTCGTTGGCCCGAGGGATCATCCCGCTTCACCGCCAGCCAGCGCTGCTGTTCGTCACACTCGGCTTCAGTCAAGTCCTTGCGGCAATTGCCCAGACACGGATAGCGTTTGCGCGCCGCGATCAGATCCCGATAAAACTTCAAAATCGCGGAATGCTGCGCTGTTTCGCGATTGTCCCAGTTGAGTTTCCCCTGCCGGAACGTTTCGATGTCTTGCGGATCGGCGAATTCCGCCGCCGAGGTAAGGTCCACCGTCTCCAGTCGCCGCCCTTCGCGGACCGCCGCCGCCAGAGCCAGGTCCCCATGATCCGTGAAATAGTGGAATGTCGCCGTCTCCCCATACTCCTGTCCCATAAACAGAAGCGGAATAAACGGAGAGCACAGCAGCACCGTCGCCGCTATCTTCTGCTGCTCCACCGAAAGCACGCGCGAAAGCCGGTCCCCGCCTAACGCATTCGCAATCTGATCGTGGTTCTCCGTGAAAACGACGAACTGCCGGCCGGGTCTGTCCATCGACGAGGATCCATGCCGCCGCCGCCGGAACGCCGACCGCTGGCCGTCGTATACGAATCCTTCGCGTAGGCTCTTGGTCAGGTCCTGCATTCGGCCGAAATCAACAAAGTAACCGTGCCTGTCCCCAGTTATCAAGCTGTACAGCGCGTGATGAAAATCATCGTTCCATTGCGCGTCGAGCCCGTATCCGCCTTCCGTTGGAGCCTTGATCACGCGCGCGTCATTCAAGTCGCTCTCGGCGATTACCCATGCCGACCGCCCCAGTTCTTTGGCTTGCGCATGAAATGCCTGTGCCAATTCTGAAAGAAAATGACGCGCGCCGAAATCGAAAATGCCATGAATTGCATCCAGCCGCAGCGCGTCCACATGGTATTCCGTCAGCCAGTAAAGGGCGTTGTCGATGAAATAGCGGCGAACCCCGTCGCTCTCCGGCCCGTCGTAATTAATCGCGCAACCCCAGGGCGTCCGGTAGGTTTCCGTGAAATACGGCCCAAATTCCGCGAGGTAATTGCCCTCCGGGCCGAGGTGGTTGTAAACCACATCCAGCACCACCGCCAGGCCGTGCCGATGGCAGGCGTCCACCAGTCGCTTTAGTTGCTGCGGTCCGCCGTAGCTGGATTGCGGTGCGTACGGAGCCACGCCGTCATATCCCCAGTTTCGCCGGCCCGGAAACTCCGCCACCGGCATCAGTTCCACCGCCGTGATTCCCACGTCCGTCAGGTAGCCCAGCCTCGGGATGATGCTCTCAAACGTACCCTCGTCACTGAAAGTCCCCGTATGCAGTTCATAGATCAGGTAGTCTTCCAGGGCTAAGCCCTTCCAGTTCTGATCGGTCCAGCGAAAACTGCCGGGGTCGACGACGCGCGATCTCCCGTGAACCCCGTGAGGCTGAAAGCGGGACACCGGATCTGGTCTTTCGGCTCCCGCATCCGTGACCAAGGCGTAGTCCGCCCCGGCGGGGAGTCCAGGAACAAACGCCGCAAACTCCCCCTCGCCTTCACACTGCATCGGGATCGCGCGCCGCGGCGAATCGATTGCGATCGCCAAGCTCTTGCGGCGAGGTGCCCAAACCCGAAACTGGACGCCTTCGTCCATCACCGTCGCGCCGAATCGCAGCGTCCACATGTCGCTTAGTTTGGAACCGCTACGAGAAGAGCCACTGGCAGGTGTGTGAGAACGTTGGCCAGCGGAAGCGTCCATTGTTCTCCGCGTGTCTCAACATCTAGGATGCGATTGGTAAACACCTCCCGGTAGCGGGCCGCTCCCGGCCCCTTCCGCCACAACAGCCTCGTATCTTCCCAGACCGCGGCCCCGAGCGGTAGCCTTCGATCCGCCCCCAACTTCATGAAGAAGCGTCCGGCCACTGCGATCATTGAGGAGCGGCCGCGCGTTCGCGAAAACGCAACCACGTGATTCTGACGCGCTCCCGTCAGCCGCAGCGGCACATAATCACCTTCCCTGAAAAGCTCATGGTGCGCCTTCCGGACACAGAGTCCTTGGCGGATCACGTACAACTTGAGCGCTCCGTCGCTCGGGTCCTGCATGAGTTGTTCCAGCATCCCTTCTATGCCGCCGGCGCCCATCTCCCGAATTTTCCTCAAGAGGCAGACACGCGCCGTGTAATCCACCGGCCGCCGGTTGTCCGGATCCACGAGCGTGAAGTCCCAAATCTCGCTCCCCTGATAGAAGTCCGGAACTCCGGGAGAAGCAATCTTCAGCACAGTCTGCGACAGTGAGTTCCACATCCCCGCTCGCATGATGGTTCCCGCGAATTCGCGGAAGTCCCGCAAAAATTCGTTGTCCGGCGAAGGGGCAAGCACCGATTCCACAAAACGCGCTACCGCCTCTTCGTATTCCTGGTTGGGATTAATCCAGCTCGTGTGAATCTTCGCTTCGCGGAGGGCCTTTTGCATGTAAGCTTGCATCCTCCCGATCACTTCCTCATGCCCGGCCTGGTCCAGTTCTCGCGCCGGCCAGACTCCCGCCAGGTTTTCGTAGAAAAAATACTCCTCGGCCGCGCTCGGAGCCTCCGCGCCGGCCAGCTCCGCTTTGTGACGCCGGTTCAACCCGCTCCACCGCCGGATTGCCTGGTACCACTCAGCGGGAATCTCCGAAAGCACATTGATGCGCGCCCTCGTGTCCTCGCTCCGCTTTGAATCATGGGTGGATGTCGCCAGCATCGTATTGGGCCAGGATTCCAGATGCCGCGCGTTCAACGCGTGAAATGCGCCTGCCGGAATGCCGAAATGATTGAATTCGCTCCCCACCTCGTTCAGCGATGCGAGCGGCGCCTGCCGGTAAAATGCCGTATCTTCGACGCCTTTCGCCATCACCGGTCCGGTGAATTGCTGGAACCACATCACGAACAGGCGCCTCTCCCAGCGCTGCGCCTCGTCGATTCCTTCCGGATCGTCCAGTAGAAGCACGTACTGCAGAAAGTCGAAGATGGATTCATCCGTCGCCGGATTCCGGCGTTTTGCCCGGCTGATTGCCAGGCGAATATGGCGCTCGTCTTCGCCGCCGACCTTTGCTGCGTCCCCCGTCGTGTAAGTTCGGTAGATCGGAAAACAGGCAATGGTCTCCCGAAGGACATGCCGCAGGCTGGCCCGCGTGAAATCCCGCGACCATCGGTGCTGTTCCGAAATCCGGTCCAGCTTGATTGCCAAAAATTGCAGCTCGCTGGCCATCGAAGTCTGCAAGATCAGCTTCTTGCTCTCATATACCAGATCTTCATAGGCGGGCGACCATCCCGTAAATGAGTCGTACAGGCGGTAAAAAGCGCGCCGGTGGCTCCTGTCGACGAACAGCGCGTTCAACGCCCCCAAGAAGTCATAGCCTGTTGTTCCTTCCACTTCCCAGTCCGGCCGCAACTGTTCGTCACCCGCCAGAATCTTCTCGCTCACAATGAAAAACGGCCGGCTCGCTCCCCTGGCTTCCCGCGCTCCGTGCTGCAAACGCGAAAAGTACTCCACGGGATTGAACAGGCCGTCTGGATGATCCACCCGTAACCCATGAATCAATCCCTCCCGAACCAGCTCGAACAGAAATCCATGGACGGCGGCAAAAACCTCCGGATCTTCCACGCGAATGGCGGCCAGTTCGTTAACGTCAAAGAATCGGCGGTAGTTGATTTCATCCGACGCCACTCTCCAATAGCAAAGCCGGTAAGACTGCTGCGCCAGCAGTCGCTCCAGGCGGTCGAAGCTCCGCGCCTCGCCCTTGACTCCGTTGATCTCGCAGCACGCGTGTTCGATCGCCTGCCGTGCCGCCCCGCTTTGCTCCATCAGGACCGTCAGCCGTTTCTTCACAACGTCCCGCTCGCGCCGGCGCTCCCGGATTTTCTCTTCGTCTTTTTCGTCCGGCGGAGCCATATGCGAGAGCGCCGTCAATATGCTTTCCAGCTCTAGAACCGATTCATCGCTGTCTCCCAGCCGCTCCTTCATCCTTCCCAGGGCGGGCTGCAGGATGAGCGCCCAGGTTCGAGCCGCCAGCGGCAGCGGTTTGCTGTAAACATGCGCGGAGAACCCGCTTTGCTCGCACCACCTTACCGTAATCTGCTGGTCTTCCAGTACGCGGCCATACTGATCGCCCAGGAAAGGAAACAGAACTTTGTTCGCCAGGTCCGGCTTCGGTGGATTCCAGTTGATGTCGAAGTAGTGCGCGAATCGCGAACTCGGTCCATTCTCCAGAACGTCCCACCACCATTCATTCGACGGGTCTGCAATCGACATGTGATTCGGAACCACGTCCGCAATCACCCCCATCCCGTGCTGCTCGAGCCGCTTGACCAAATGCCGCAATTCCTCCGGAGTGCCGATTTCCGGATTCAGCCTTGAATGATTCGTCACGTCGTATCCGTGCATACTCCCGGGGACCGCCATCAGAATCGGCGAAAGGTAACAATCCCCGATTCCGAGTTCCGCCAGGTAGGACGCTAACTCCGTGGCCTGGCCGAATCGGAACTTATGATTGAGCTGAAGCCGGTATGTGGATGTCGGAACGTGATCCGGTTGATTGTGATCGGGTGCTGCCATGCTGGATACACGGATCCTTCGATGTTTGGGCTCGGTCCTGTGCCAGCAATTCGGGTTCCCCCGTCCGTATTTGTACGATTTCGGCGACAGCGTCCGCAGACGTTTGCCGCCGGGTGGGCTGTTGTGCGCACATCTCACCGCAACCGGCGCCATCAAAGCGCTATACTCAACGCAAACCCCCTTGGAGGG
>DATGII010000120.1:0-49390 GCA_035295805.1 Bryobacteraceae bacterium
CCGAGTCGTAAATGGATTGCCGCAAATAGATCTGCAGAATCTCGGGATTCCCGTTATGCCCCCATTGAGTGATGGCATTGCCCGGAGTTAAACACATGCGCCGGGGGCCGATGAGCGTCTTCTCCAGCGCCGCACCGGCAATCTTGCGCGCGACTTCGGTCGGACGAGTCAGGTGATAAATGAGGAAGGGATGATGAATGGCCTGCTCAGTGGCCTGGAAGGGCGCTTCTTCCATGATGGCGGCGTACAAGGAGCGCCATCCGACATCGGGGCTGTGGGCAATTAAGCGGTTTCCCGGACGCAGGACGCGCCCGTGCGTCTCACCGACCGAAAAAATAGGGACATCTGAGGCAAACATAGCCACCCTCGCGAGGAAACGTGCTCGTATTATACGCCTTCACGGCCGTCGAGTTGTACTACGTGATCGGGGGGTCGAAGCTGCCGATGGAGAAGAGCGAAAGCTCGTCTTGCGGCCACGGCGTGGGCTTTGCCTTTTCCACGCGCAGCTGCTGATATTTGCCGGAATAGAAGAGCAGGGGCCGGTCGTCGCGGGCTTCGAAGTGTTCCACTTCCCCGATAAACAGCGTGTGATCGCCGGCCGGGTGAGTGTCCATAATCCGCACGACGAAGTAGGCAACCGCCCCTTCCAACAACGGCATGCCCAGGCGCTCGGTAAATCGAATATGCAGACCTTCCACGCTACGGCCCGCGAAGTGATTGCTCAGAATCTCCTGGTTTTCCGCGAGCACGCTCACGCCGTACCGGCCGGTCAGCGGAAGGACCCGGTGCATGGTGGCGCGGTTGTCCACCGATACGAGCACCAGCGGCGGGTTCAGCGAAACTGAGACGAAGGCATTGGCAGTCATCCCATGGGGCCGGTCCTCGTACTGTGTCGTGACCACCGTAACCCCGCTGGCAAACCGGCCCAGCGCATTCCGGAACTGCCGCGGGTCGAAAGGTTGACCGTTCACTGCCACTAGTCTAAGTCTTCCGGCCGTTCTTCATGACCACGCTGACATCGTCGGGATTAATCAGGTCCGGCACCGTCCAGCCATCGAGATCGTATTCCGCCATGCACTGCTCTGCAAATCCCTTGTATTTGGCGGACTGCCCCATCAGGTCGGCAACCATCAGGGTCTCGAACCGGATGCTCTCGTGGTTGCCGAAATAGTTGCGCTCGTAAAGCTCGTGCCGGCCGCCGAATTCGGTCCCCATCGCATCCCACATCAGCTTCATGAGCTTGACACGGTCGACGGCCGTGTAGTTGTTCGAGCCGCGCACGAAGGTATCCAGGTATTTGCGAATCTCCGGAACCTTAAAATCACTCGAATGCGACGGCAGGTAAATCAGGGCGCTGGCCAGCACGTTTTCCACGATTTCCTTCAGCCGCGGATAGACGAAATTGGAGGCCACGCGGTAAGCCAGCCCGTAATCGAGGTTGGGCAGCACGTAACCCGGAGTCCACGGCGTAGTTGTGCGCGCCATGGCATCGGTGAGCGCCCAAAACATATTACGCCACGCCAGCACTTCGCCTACCTGTGCCTGCACGCCGCGGAATTCCTTCGATCCGGTGGCATCCACGCCCTTCAGCAGCAGTCCTGCAATGAAATCGAGCTTCACCGCCAGGCGCACGCATCCATGAAACATGAACCGTGGCAGGAAACCGGAGCGCGGGAAAAAATTGTTCACTTTGTCAATGTCGCCATATGCGAATACGTTTTCCCACGGAACGAAAACCTTGTCGAAAACGATGATGGAATCGTTTTCGTCCAGCCGGCTGGAGAGCGGGTAGTCGAAGGGGCTGCCGGTGGCCGCCGCCTGCATTTCGTACGATGGCCGGCAGAACAGCTTCATGCCGGGAGCGTCGGTGGGAACGATGCACACGAACGCAAAATCCTTCGTTTTGATGGGAAGCGCCCCGTTGTTGGCGATGAAGTTGTAGTGCGTGAGCGTCGAGGTGGTCGCCACCACCTTTGCGCCGCTCACGATCAGCCCGCCGTCGGTTTCCTTCTCCACATGCATGTAGACATCGCGCACTTCTTCCAGTTGCTTGTTACGGTCAACCGGCGGATTTACGATCGCGTGGTTGACGAAGGTGACTTCTTCCTGAACCTTCTTATACCAGCGCCGGGCGTTTTCGTCGAAGGGTTTGTAGTAATCCGCGTTCGCGCCCAGCGTGGCCAGGAAAGCGGCTTTGTAATCAGGACTGCGGCCCATCCATCCATAGGTCACCCGCGCCCATTCGGCGATCGCGTCCCGCGCGCCCACCAGTTCTTCGGCATTTCGCGTAGCCCGGTAGAACTTTTGCGTGTAGCCGCCGTTACCGGTATCGGTCTCGCAGCACAGAACGCTCTTGCGTTCGTCGTGCAAGGCATCGTACAGGCGGGCCAGCATGCGCACCGTGTTGCGGAAGGCCGGGTGCGTCGTAACGTCCTTAACGCGCTCGCCGTAGATCCAAATCTCGCGCCCGTCGCGCAGGCTTTCCATATATTCCTTGCCTGTGAACGGCTTCGTTCGCGCGGCGGCGGCCGGCTCGACGGTCTGGGTTTTGTCGTTGCTTACCACGCTATCCTCCCCTGGGGCTTACTCAAACGGAAACCGTATCATACTGCGCCCAATCGCGTTCGAACCGGAACACTTCCTTGGCCGGCGGCAGCGGCGCTTGCGTTTCGATCCAGCGCACCGGCTCGGTTCCGATATTGGCAAAACTATGGATGCATCCGACGCTGGTCCAGATCACGTCGCCGGGGCCGAGATCGTAAGACTTGCCGTCGGCGGTGGCGCGCACGCGGCCGCCCACGATCAGATACGACTCTTCAAAGGTATGGTCGTGGGTATCAATTTTCGCTCCGGGTAGATACTGAATGAGGAACAAGGACTGATGGATCGCACCGAAGGAGCGGTCGACGAACATTTTGATGGCCACGCCGGTTGTTGGGTTGAAGCCTTCCATTTGCGAAGGTCCGCCCGGTCGCGGCAATTGCGATTCATCGAAGTGCCCGATCAGCTTGTCATCCCCGGTGGGAGCGGAGCCGCCCGCGGGGCCGTCGCCGCCCACGAAAAACGTGTCTCGCCCGTAATTGAGCGGGCGCGGCTGCGGCGCCTGCATCTCCAGCCAGCGCACCGGTTGCGTGCCCGTGTTGCATACAGCGTGGCGCACGCCGGTGCTGATCAGCCCGTAGTGGCCGGGCTTCAGGGCGTGGGTCTTATCGCCGATCTGAGCCGTCAGGCTCCCCTCCAGCACGTAGAAGCTCTCTTCGAACGAATGGAGGTGCGGTTGGATGACGCCGCCGGGATCGAGAAAACAAACGCCCACGCCCATGTGCACCGAACCCATTCCGTGTTCCACATAAGTGGCTCGGCGGAAACCGCTGCTGCGGCCTTCATATAGCTTGGGTGTACGCGCCTGGGATTCGTCGATTTTGGAAACGTGGTGCATGGTGGCCCCGCATCAAGTCATTCGTTACGCCAGTTCATTTTACGCTACCGGACGGCCCCGGCGCGGGGCTTTCAGAAATCCTTCTCTGTGAGCAGAATCTTGACTTTTCGCGGGTTCAAGCAGCCTGGCCCGAGCCTCGGCCGATCTGCGGCGCGGCAAACTCACGGAAGCGCCCGAAGCGGGCGTCGCCGCGTAGCGCATCCATTTTGGGATCGACGTCCAGAATCGATAGCGCCACCGAGCCCTCCTGGCACGCCCGGTCCAGCTCCTGGAAAGCGGTGTCCCGATCTCCCAGCGCTTCGCGGAGCAACGCCATATAGTAGGCATCTACATACGCCACCGGGCGGCTCTGTTCCAATTGCGCCGCGAGGGCCAGGGCCGAACGGCGGCGCCCGCTTCGGGCCAGACAGGTTGCCTCGAGAGCCCGCAGCCAGGGAAGGTCCGGACAGATCACGCAGGCAATGCGGTATTGCGACAGCGCTTCGTCGACGCGTCCTGCGTACTGCAACGCTTCCGCGTAAAAGACGTGGGAAAGTTGAACATGCGGGTGCAACTCCTGTGCCTTCTGACCGCACGCGACAGCCTGGTCGAATTCCCGCCGGCAAAACCGAACCATGAGTTCGGCCGAGGGCAGCACAGGCCAGAGCGGGTCGGCCGCATAGCCGTCGCGGACCGCATCCAGAGCGTCGTCAAACCGCCCCAGTGCCACGTACAGCATGCTCAGGCGCACACAAACCGATGCCAGCGCGGGTTCTTCGCTGCGCGCTCGCAATAGCTCCGATTCGGCCTCGGCCAGGCGCCGCTCGAACATGTGCAGCCCATATCCGCGGTCGGACCGCAGTTCCGCCGTCAGTCCCGTCATTGCCACGGCTTGCCGATGCGCGTCCATAAATGCAGAATATGCCTGGTGCGGCTGCCTCATTCCGGTCGTGCCCATGATCAGGTGGGAACGGGACAGACCTTCGAAGGCGCGGAAGTCCGCGGCGTCGCCGTGCGCGGCCTCCTGAAAACAGGCGACGGCGCGTTCCAGGCTTTCCCGCGTGCGGTGACTCATGAAGTGCCAGCCCTTGCGGATCAGCGCATCGCACTTGGGAACTTCCAGCCGGTAACCCAGACCCGGGCGGCACGTGATCCAGGAGCCATATTCGCGCAGCGCCTTTTTAACCTCACCCACAGTCACAGCCACGGTATGGCGCGACACCACGACGCCGTTCCACGCCTCGCGAATCATCTGCTGATAGTCGACCGGCCGGCCGCCGTTCTGCAGCAGCACGCATAGCGCTTGAAAGGCCTGCGGCCGCAACTCCACTTCGCCGCCATCGCGGAACAGACGTGCGCTGCCCATGTCCAAGCAAAATGGCCCGAATGCCACCTGCCCTAGCGAGACTCCCGAACCCACTCTATAATCCCCAAATTTGACGCGGTTTTGATTACTGGTGTGCGGAGTATATCATACAATCGCCCGTGAAGCACTGGCCGTGCGGGCCCTCCAGTAGAAGTGTCAGGGTGAGCGTCAGGCGCCGCGGGGCCACAGTTTAATGTTGCAAAGGGGGCGTTGTGAAATTCACCAAGTCGCCACGAGCGCGGTTTCGTCTTACTCTTCTATCCCTCCTGTGGGCTCCATTGCTGCTCGCCCAATCGGCCGGCACAGGCGCTCTGACCGGTACCGTGACCGATCCTAGCGGCGCGGTAATCACAAACGTCGTGGTCACGGCTACGAGCACCGAGACCGGCCAGAGCCGAACCGTCAGCACCGGCTCCGATGGTTCTTACCGGTTCAGCCTGCTGCCCCCCGACACCTACCGGGTTAGGTTCATGGCGACCGGTTTCAAGACGGCCGAAGTCCCATCCGTCAAGGTCAATGTTACCGAGACGCCTACCTTGAATTACGCGCTCGAGGTGGGCACGCAGGCCGAGCAAGTCGAGGTGCAAGCAGACGCAGCCATCATCCAGACCACCACCTCCACGCTGGGCACCGTGGTGGGCACCCGCACCGTAGTGGGGTTGCCTCTGTCCAACCGGAACTACACCCAGATCGTGAACCTGTCGGCGGGTGTAGCCGCCCCGGTCAACAATGCTTCCTCCTTCGGCAAGGCTACCCAGGACATGAGCACGAACGGCAACGATCCGGCTCAGAACAATTTCCAGATGGACGGCGTGGCGATCGACAACATCGCCAACAGCGGCAGTTCCAACGATTCCGGTATCTACGCCGGCATCGGCATCCCCAATCCGGACGCCATCCAGGAGTTCAAGATTCAGACCTCCACGTACGATGCCAGCTACGGGCGCAATCCCGGCGCCAACGTCAACGTCGTGACCAAGTCCGGCACGAATCAGTTTCACGGCAGCGCGTTCGAGTTCTTTCGCAATTCGGACCTCAACGCCAACGACTTCTTCTTTAACCGGTCGCCGGCCAACGTAGGTAAAAAGCAAGTGCTGAACCAAAACCAGTTTGGCGGCGTTGTCGGCGGCCCTATCAAAAAGGACAAACTCTTCTTCTTCGGAAGCTATCAAGGCACGCGCCAGAAGAACGGGGTGGCGGCGCAAGGACGTACGAATTATACGTTCCTTCCCAACATTCCCCTCGGCGACCGGAGTGGTGGACCCGGTTCGTCTTTTGCGACGGCGGTGGCGGCGGCCAATTGCCACGGTCCCGGGTTCGGACCTCCGCTGGCGTGCGATGGGTCCAACATGGGCCCGGTCGGCCTCAAAATTTTGCAGTTGAAAAATGCGGACGGCAGCTATTACATCCCCAGTTCCCAGCAGTTCGGCCCCGGGGCGGGCCTCTTCAGCCAGCCCGCGATCTACAGGGAAAATCAAGAGATTGTGAACGGCGATTACCTGGTCAACAGCAAGAACACGATTGCCATGCGCTTCTTCAAGTCGGAAGATCCGCGCACGCAAACCCTTAATGGCTACGTGCCAGGCACGCCGACCACCCAGCTTTACTCCAATACCGCCGCGGTCCTGAAGCTGACTTCGATAATCAAAGATACCTTTATCAACGAAATCCGCGGCTCATTTCAACGCAATCTCTCCACCGCCAGCGACTCCATGCCGCCGGGCGCTACCGATCAGAATCTTGGAATTACTCCGCTGATTCCGGCCCTGAGGGCGGGCGGTGTCGCCACCGGGCCCAATGCGACCGAACCGCCCAACACGGTATTAATCCTTAATGGCTTCAATCTGTTCGGCGGCTTGAACCCGGTTTTCAGTCCAACCAATCAGCGACAGGTGGCCGACCAGATTTCCTGGACTCACGGCAAGCACACCATTCGCGCCGGCTTCGAAAAAGAATGGACCACCTGGCCTATTACATTTGCCGGCCTGGAGCGCGGGTTCCTGTTCTTCGGCAGCTTTAACGACCTGCTGGTCGGCGGACCGGGCAGCATCTTGCAATGTCTGTTTTGCACACGCAGCGGACCGGATGGAATCATCCATGGGTATGGGCTTCCCAACATGAACGCCTTTTTCCAGGATGACTGGAGGGTCACTACTAAATTGACCCTGAATATCGGGACTCGGTGGGAGTACGACGGAACGCTCAGCGATAAGTATGGCAACCTGACCACTACCTGGCTCAGCCAGCTGCGCACAATACCCAATTCGCAGGTTCCCGCCGGGCCGAGTCTGCCGGGCGCTTACAATGCAGCCAACTTCGCCGGTTGGGTTGTGCCCAACAACTATACTCAGCACTATCCAGCGCCGCCTCCTGGCGTGCTGATTAGCGATCGGTCGGTTCCAATTCGGGACCATCCGCCATTGAGCAACTTCGGCCCTCGCGTCGGTTTCGCGTATGAGGTTAGCAGCAAACTCGTGGTCCGCGGCGGCGCCGGGATTTTCTATGACCGGGTTGGCGCCGATCGTTTCGTGCATTCAGTCGAGCAAGGTAATCCCTACGCGGTTACGGTCGATTACATCGCCGGCAATCCGAACACTTTGGCCGTTCCGTTCCCGCCGTCACCGGTAGTCGGCGAATTTGCCCAGCGCTGGATTGCGCCCAATTGCGACACCTTGCCCGGGGGCTGCGCCAAGAATAGCTCGTACCTCAACGTCCCCTTCATTAACGAGGTCATGCACACCCCTACCGTGCGTCAGTACAACCTGACGTTCCAATACAACTTCGCTCCGTCGTGGGTGCTGGAAGCCGGATACGTAGGCTCCAGCGGCATCAACCTGACCGACTATAATCACAACTACAACGTTGCGGGCATTGCCACGCCGTCGAATCCGATCAACGGGCAGAGACTGACCACCACCGCGAACGTACTGGAGCGGGTCCCATACCTCGGATATCAGGCTGCCGGCTTGCAGGGCACCGCTTACGATCTGATCGAGAGTTACAACAGCCTGCAGGTCACCGTTCGCAAGCAGCTCTCCCGCGGTTTCCTCGTGCAGGGCGCTTATACCTACAGTAAGTCTTTGACAAATTCCTTCATCAACACCGCCAACAGTAACCTGTCCACCGACACGGCGCAGCAGTACGGACCTTCGGAATTCAGCCGTCCCAACCGCCTGGTCGTGAACTATGGGTACGATCTGCCTTTCGGCATGAAAAAGGGAGCGCTCGGGAAGATCGCCGGCGGCTGGAACATTTCCGGCGTGACCACGGTGCAGTCCGGTCTGCCACTGACCATCATCGACAGCCGGGGCGGAACCGCATTCGGCACCACTTCGACTACGACGCAAGGCGGATACAGCCGGGCCCAACTCTGTCCCGGCGCAACCTACGACAGCATCGCCAGTTCCGGCAGCGTGGAAGCGCGTTTGAATGGCTTCTTCAATAACTCCGCATTCTGCGCGCCGCCTGCCATCAACCCGGACGGGACACCGACGACTCTGGCCGCTTGCCCCACCTGCGCAACACTGTTCGGCAACTCCGGAGTCGGGATTGTCGGAGGGCCGAGCCAGTTCAACTGGGACTTCACCATTATGAAGAACACTCCGATCGGCGAACGCCAGAGCGTTCAGTTCCGGGCGGAGTTCTTTAACCTGTTCAACCACGCGCAGTTCGACAACCCTGGCGGTTTTCCCAATGCTTTCGGCCAGGTCAACGTGAATTCGAACAGCCTGACTGCCCCGACTTTCGGGCAAATCACCAGCACGGCGGTCAACCCCCGGGTGATCCAGCTCGCCCTCAAGTACACGTTCTGAATCGGATCGGCCCGCGGCGCCTTGTTGAACGCCGCGGGTCACTCTCTCAGCTTCGTCACAATCCCGGCAAGATCGGGCTGCGCCGAGCCCTTGAAGTCCTCGAGTTTCTTGTAGATCTCCTCTGCGGCCGCCGGAAATCCCTGGGGAATTCCCGCCGATTTAAACGTGTCCGCAATCTCCCTCATTTCAGCCGTAAAGCGCCATGCCTTGGGCGCCGATTGCCGAACCGAGGCCACCGCCTTTTCGAAGTTCGGCCCCGATCGCGCCCATTGCCGCTCGAGCGCACCTTGCACACCCAGAGCTTCGGCTGCCCCCAGCACCGCCGCGAGCAGGGCCGCGGCGCCTTTACTGTACGCCGCAAAGCACATCTTCAGCGCGGAAGCCTGCCCGGCCAGATCTCCCAACACTTCGAATTCCAGCGGACCGCCGGCAAAATAAGCTGCCGCCGCGGCTGCATCCTCGCCAGAAACGTATAGCCACGTCTGGCCCCGCACCTGGGCCGGCATGCCGATGATGCATCCATCCAGAAAACTTCCGCCTCCATCGCGGATCAGCCGTTCGATGCGCAACACCCGCTCGGGCGAAATCGCGTTCACGTCCACATACAGGCCTCGGAAGCCGTATCCAGCGACCTGCCGCGCCAGTGCTTCGGAGAATTCCGGTGGGCACACGCTGAGGATCGCGCCACAGGTATCCACCATCCGGCCGATCGAGCCGGCGTCCGCCAGCCCGGCGTCCGCCGCACGCTGCGCGCTCGCGCGGCCGCGCCCGTCCGAAGCCCAACAGACATCATGCCCGCTGTTCTGAATGGTTCGGGCCACCACCACGCCCATCTCACCCGGATGCAGAACGCCTACCTTTTCTTTTGCCACGCAGCACCGCCCTTCTTCGATATAATCGCCTACCGGGGAACGAATCAATGAAGAAATGGTCTCGTATGCTTGATTGTCGAATCGGTCTCGTGCTGGCGCTGCTGTCGGGTGCGGCTGGCGTCCTGTCCGCCGCCAGCCTCGACCCGAACAATCCGACCGGCAACGCGGGGCTGGTCCTGATCGACAAACTGGGCCACTACGTTCGTTTCTTCGATCCGGCGACGTTCAAAGAGATCTCCAGCGTCGAGGTAGGCGTGACTCCTCACGATTTGGCCATCTCACCCGACCACAAGACCGTATATACGCCGGTCTATGGCGATGGCATCTATGGCCGCAACCCGCACCCCGAACATCACGTCGCAATCATCGATCTCGCCACCCGCAAAGTCACCGGCATGATCGACGTATCGCCCTATCAAGCTCCGCACGGCATCCAGATCGACGATGCCGGCACGCTATATGTCACTTGCGACCTGAGCCGTAGACTGCTGGTGATCGATCCGCAGAAGCGTGCCTTGGAGGCCGCAATTGACACCGAAGGCACCGGCCACTGGCTCGCCGTGCTCCCCGACGGCAGCAAAGCTTACGTTACGAACAAGAACGACCGGCCGTTTGTCAGTGTGATTGATCTGAAGGCGCGCAAAATGATCGGCCGCATCCCGGCGCCGAACGGGACCGAAGGGATCGGCGCCTCCCCCGACGGCAAGCGGGTGCTCGTAGCCGACCACGCCGAGCCCGTGATCCTCGTCATCGACAGCGCCACTGATACCGTAATCGACAAGATCGCCATGAAAGGCAATTCCAAGGGTCTGTACAAGGTGCGCTACACGCCGGATGGCTCCAAGGTGCTGGCCATGAACTCGAGCGAGAGCTTGATCAACGTCTTAAGCGCCGCGAATCTGCACGGCGACCAGCACGTCCTCCCGGTCGGCAAGGCGCCGATGGGGTTCGCCTTTACTCCGGATGGCAAGACGGCGCTCATCGCCAATCATGGCGACGGAACTGTGTCGGTAATCGATCTGCAGAAATCGCGGGTCGTTACGAGCTTTGCAGGCGGCACGGGTATCGAGACTTTGTCTTACTATTGAGTTTTGGTTGACCGCTGTTGTCGACGCAGCGAGCGGCTTCGCCAAATTGTTTGGATTCATACGCAATACTGCTGCTCACGACGTCCAAACGCTTGGTGCGTATTGGCAATTCCAGCACAAGAGGATATGCTTGAACGTTATGGTGCGTTTGCTTGGTAGGGGCTCTGGGCCGTGTTGAGAAGCAGGGCTTGGACCGTCCAGAAACTAACGGGGTTGCTGGTTGCATCGCTGCTGGCGCTTCCGCCTCGAGTTGTCGGACAGGTGCCGGTGGCCGCTCCGCCCCAAACGCCCACTTTGGCTCCTCAAACGCCGGCTCCGCTGCCTGTCGAATCCTTAGCCATTTATGTCCTCGAGGGCCAGAACGAGATTCACGATATCCGTGCCCCGATCACCGCGATGACGGTCGTCGAAGTCCGGGATGAAAACGGTATCCCAATCGAAGGGGCGGACGTGACGTTTGAATTGCCCCGTACCGGGCCGGGTGGAGCATTTGCAGGCCAGGCGTCCAGCTACACGGGCAAGACCAACTCGCAAGGTCAGGTCTCCGCGACCTTTCAGCCCAATGCGCTGACCGGGCGGTTCACGATTCAAGTTACCGCTAAATTCGGCAATCGCACCGGACACGCGGTTATCATGCAAACCAATGCCCGGCGTGCGGGCGTCGCTGAACCGAAAAGCGGGCTCTTTAAATTCGCGTGGTGGAAGGTAGCTGTGCTGGCGGGTATCGGCGCGACGGTGGCTATCCTGGTTACCCGCGGCGGCAGCGGTTCTTCACCCACTCTGATTCCCGGCACACCCACCTTCGGCGCTCCATAATTGACAATGACTTCTCTGCATCCTTCGCGTCCAGCGGTCTATCGATTCGGGAGTTTACTGTGGATTGCCGCATCCATTTTTTGGGCACCTCCTATCTCCGCCCAGGGAATTCCGTTTGTGATGCGCCTCCAAGAGGGCGCCACCGTGGCGCCGATCAACAATGGCGCCACGGTCACGTTGGCTGCTCCCGGCTTGGGCAAAACCGCCGGAGCCACGGTCTCCGCCACCTACCAAGGGCCGGGACCGGCGATCATTCAGGCAGCGCCTAGTCTGACGCAGGCTGGTTCGGATTTCTCCGCAAGTCTCACCCCGAACGCGCCCCTGAACCTGAATCCGGGCGACACTTTCACGATTTCCCTCGGATTTACTCCCACGATCACGGGGACCGAATCCGCGCTGCTCACCATCCCGTACTCACAAGGCGCTACTAGCGGCTCGATTCAATTGCAGTTATTGGGCGCCTCTTCGGTAATGACCCTGAGCTATACGCTGCCGACCAATCAGAACGCCGTAGCGCTTCCGGCCGGGGGCACAATTCAGTTTCCGCCCACTCAGTTGAATTCCAGCATTACTGCTACCGTGTCTATCGCGAATACCGGCCAGGGGCCGGGAACAGTAAACAAGATTTCGATTCCGCCCGGCGGCGCATTCCAGCTATTCGGCGTCGGTCCGCTGCCTGCCACGGTGAACCCGGGCTTCAGCTTTGTCTACGGCGTGAAATACACTCCGACTCAGGCCACCACCGACACAGGGTCGATGACTGTCACCATCAACGGAACGGATCTGAATTTCAGCCTCGCTGGTTCTGGTGTTACGTCCTCCTACAGCTATGCCATCGCGAGCGACACGCCGGGCGTGCCGGACACACCCATCACTCCGAACCAGACCACAAATCCGGTCACGTTTCCGGACACCGCGGTTGGCATGATGAACAGTTTCTTCATCAAAGTTCGCAACACCGGCGGTGCGACCGGTTCCATCCCGCTCATCAGCGCCACCGGTGCTTTCGCGGTTAGCGACGGACCACCGATGTTTCCCGTGGTCATGAATCCGAATGACCAGATCACGTTTACCTTGACTTTCACACCCACCGCGCCTGGGAAGATCACCGGCCGGTTGACGGTCGGCAGCGACGTATTCACGCTGGTTGGCACCGGCCTCGGGCCTCAATTGACGTTCACCTATGGCCCCGCCAACGTCAAGGTTGCGCCCAGCAGCGGGAGCGGCACGGGACTCGTCGTGTTCAGCCCCGTTCAGGTCGGCCAGAAATCCCAACAATCTTTCACTGTCAAAAACAACGGGACCAGCGCGATTACGATCGCCAGCATTGCAGTAGCCGATACCAAGGGTATTTTCACGCTGGTCGATCCGCAACCGCTTGTCCCCGTAACCTTGAATCCCAACGACTCGCTCACGTTTGGAATCGCGTTTGCGCCCGCGGTAACCGGATTCTCCACGACCACTCTGCAAATCGATACGAACTCTTTCACCTTGTCGGGTTCCGGCACGGCGCCCCCGAACCTGCCCAGTTTTCAGTTCACCGGCACCAATGGCAACGTGGCGCCCCTTCAGCAGCCGCTGGTTGGTCTCTCGCTGGCAAATGCGTACCCCTTGAATCTTACGGGAGCCCTGACCATTTCCATAAATTCCGGTGCGCTGGCGCCCGACCCGACGGCGCAGTTTGTGACCGGCGGAAAGACGGTCAACTTCACGATTCCGGCCAATACTACGGACGCCGTCTTTCCCAACGGCGCAACGCAAATCGGGCTGCAGGCCGGATCCACCGCGGGTACCATCACGATTACCCCGACCTTCGCCACTTCGTCGGGCCTCGATCTGACACCGGTACCATTACCCACCGTGAGCCTGACTGTTCCGCCCGCTGCTCCCCGATTGGTCCGGATCCAGGTCACCAGTGTGAATCAGGCTGGATTTGTCGTGAGTGTGGCAGGACTGGCGACGACGCACTCGCTGCAAACCTTGAAGTTTACGTTCACCCCGACCGGCGGCGGCAAACCGAGCACGTATGCGATCGACGTAGCCGCCGCCGCCGGGCTCTGGTACACCAGTGCCGGCTCTCAGCCGTTTGGAGGCCAGTTCTCGGTAGCCGTCCCGTTCTCGATACCGAATCCCAGTACCACCTCACTTTCTACTGCGAATCTCAAGTCCGTTTCGGCGACCGCTACCAACGCACAAGGGACTTCCGACCCGGTCAGCGCCGTCATTCAATAACCGGGAATTTAGTCAGCGACGGGGACGCATTGACGGCTCTGTGACCGCGCGGCGGAACATTGCTGTAAATTAGCAGATGCATATGCTCCACCTTTTTCGCTCAGCGCTGCTTGGGTGCCTGTTCTGCGCAGCGCCGCTATTTGCGCAGGATCCCGGGGAATGGCCCGCCTATGGGAGGGATCCGGGCGGGACTAAGTATTCTCCACTCGGGCAGATTAACACCAGCAATGTCAGGACTCTGGTGCGCGCCTGGAGCTATCACACCGGCGAACCAGGGGGCACTTGGGAGAATACGCCCATCGTAGTGGGTGGCGTAATGTATTTCGCGACGCAGAAAAATCGCGTGGTGGCGCTGGAGCCGGAGAGCGGCAGGCAAGTCTGGGTCTACGATCCGAAGAGCACGCGCGTTTCGGAGCATCGCGGCGTCTCCTATTGGCCCGGCGATTCGAAGACGAGGCCGCGGATCGTCCTGGCCACCGAGGCCCGCCTGATAGAGTTGGATGCGAAAACCGGAAAGCCGGCGGCGGATTTCGGCGACAACGGCCAAGTCAACCTGCGCACCGGGGTAGCGGACGATTATCCGAATGCGCATTATGCCATCACCTCGCCGCCGGCGATCTACAAAGGGCTTATCATTCTGGGACCCTCGACACAGGAAGGACCGAGCCAAGGCCCGAGCGGCGATCCGCGGGCGTTTGATGCGCGAACCGGCAAACTGGTATGGCGGTTCCATGCGGTGCCGCAACCCGGCGAGCCCGGCAACGACACCTGGGGCCCCGACGGATGGAAAAATCGTGCCGGTCCCAGCGCCTGGGGCGCGATGACGATCGATAACGAGCGCGGCCTGGTCTTCATCCCGCTCGGCAATCCGGCCGACAGTTTTTACGGAGCGGACCGCCCGGGAATGAACCTTTACGCCAACAGCATCGTGGCGCTGGATGCCGCAACCGGCAAGCTGCGCTGGTATTTTCAAACCGTTCACCACGACCTTTTCGATTACGATATGGCTGCGCCGCCGTCGTTAGTTGAAGCGACCGCAAACGGGACGCGGGTTCCCGCTGTGGCGGAGTTTTCCAAAAACGGGCTGCTTTACGTGCTCGACCGGCTCACCGGCAAGCCGGTGTGGGGAGTGGAGGAACGCCCGGTTCCTCCCAGCGATGTGCCCGGCGAACAAGCTTGGCCGACGCAGCCGTTTCCCTTGAAGCCTCCGCCGTTGACGCGCCTGAGCATCACCAAAGACGAGGTCTCGAACATCTCTCCGGAGGCGCACCGCTATTGCCTGGAGCAGTTCGAGAAATTCAAGACGCTCGGACCGTTTACCCCTTTCAGCGCCAAAGAGCCGCGGCTTACGTTTCCCAGCTCGATGGGCGGAGCCGACTGGGCCGGCGTGTCCTTCGACCCCAAGCTCGGCTACATCTTCGCCAACGCCTCGAATCTGGGCCAAACCGGCCAGATGGCGCCGGCTCCCGCGGGTTCTCCGATGCCCTACCGCAACCAGGGCGCGTATGCCCGTTTCGTAGATAAAGACGGGTATCCCTGCAACCAGCCGCCATGGGGTGAATTGTCGGCCGTCGATACACACACGGGCGACATCGTTTGGCGGGTGCCGCTCGGTTCTTACGACGAGCTCGAAGCCAAAGGCCTCAACAACACCGGCGCTATTAATTTAGGCGGCAGCATCGCTACCGCTGGCGGTGTGCTGTTCATCGCCGCCACGGCCGACGGCAAATTCCGCGCCTTTGATTCGCGCACCGGCAAAGAGCTATGGGTGACCAGGCTCGACTCGGTTGGCAACGCGACACCAATCACCTACCGCGGCCGCAACGGAAAACAGTACGTAGTGATTGTCGCCGGCGGACCAGGGCACCTGCGCGGATCGCCCATTCGCCCGAGTGATATTGTGATCGCGTTTGCGCTGCCGTAAAGCCCGGAAGCGGTTCCACTGCTGATGTCGGCCGCCTGTTAACTTTCGTCAGCATTGTGTTGCTTCCTTTATGGCCATACGCTGGTCCTATCGATCCGAAATCGGTGCTTTGCCTGAGGTAGAGGCCCCTTTATGCTGAAGACCATGATTGCGGCGTTCTTTGGTTGCTCCCATCAGAGAACCACGTTTCCACTGACGCCCAAGCCCGGTTCGGCGGCGGTCGAAACCTATATTACGTGTCTCGACTGTGGCAAGGAGTTCCTATACGACTGGGGCGAGATGCGGCGGGGCAAGGCGGCCGCGCCGGAACAGAAAGCGCCCGGAACCTTTGTCGAAAACCGGGTTTAACTACGCCTGATAGACTGTTCTACCGCCGACAACGGTCCGCACGATCTGTAAATCCTTGATCTTCTCTTTATCGACCGTGAACAGATCATCGGAAAGCACGACGAAATCCGCCAGTTTGCCGGGCGTGATCGATCCTTTGATCGCTTCCTCGTGCGAGTTGTAAGCGCCGTTGAGCGTGTTCACACGCAGCGCTTCCTCGATGCTGATCCGCTGGTTCGCGCCCCACGTCTTTCCGTCCCAGCCCGTGCGCGTCACCATTCCTTGAATCGCCATGCGCGGGTCGAACGGGCCCGGCGAAAAGTCCGAACCGGCGGCCACCGCAATTCCCGCGTCCAGAAAGGTGCGGTATGCCATGCACCGCTTCATCAGCTCTTCGCCATAAAAAACGAATTTGTCCGAGTTGTAATAGGCGTACGACGTGAACGCCGCCGGAACGGCTCCGGCCGCCTTGATCCGCCGCACCAGATCGTCATTGATCAGCGTACAGTGCGTAATTTTCGGACGCGCTTCGGTGCGTGGGAACAAGCGTTGCGCGCGCTCCACCGCCGTCATCACCATCGCGATCGCGACATCGCCGTTAGCGTGGCAATTAACCTGGATGCCCGCGCGGTGCACGCGCTCGATCCAGGCGTTGAGGTCGTCCTGCGTCTCGGTGACGTTCCCTTTGTACGGCGGCGTGACGCCGGGGTACGGAGCGCTGAGTGCCATCGTGCGTTCCGAAAATGATCCGTCGACGGTGTGTTCGGAAGTAGCGCCCAGGCGGATCCACTCATCGCCGAACCCGCTCATGATCCCGCCTGAAATCATGGCCTCCAGCACCTTGCCGTTGGCCTCGTAGCTCACTCGATGCAACAGATCGCCGCGCGCCCTCACCTGCTGCAGCGCGGCCAGGTTGCCGCCCTCGTGGTGCACACTGGTCACGCCGTAACGCACGAATTGTTTAGAGATATATGCCAGACCATCGCGGTCGCGCTGCATCATCTGCGCTTCGGTAAATGCCGCGCGCTTTCCGACCCGCCCGAACGCAACAC
This sequence comes from Bryobacteraceae bacterium, assembly GCA_035295805.1. Classification (GTDB taxonomy): domain Bacteria; phylum Acidobacteriota; class Terriglobia; order Bryobacterales; family Bryobacteraceae; genus PSRJ01. The sequence goes on from DATGII010000120.1 coordinate 16,908, forward strand.
GCGCCCGGTCGGTCACGCGGCCGTTGAGCTCGCCGTTGGTATCGCGGTCGAAAGTCCCGCCCGGGGGATTCGGGGTGCTCTTATTGACATCCGCCATCTCGAAGGCTTTGCTGTTGTAGTACGACGTGTGGCCGCCCCGATGCTGAACCACAACCGGGTGGTCTTTCGAGACTTGATCCAGGTCGTGAATATTAAGCTGGCGATTGTCCTTCACCTTCGTATCGTCGAAGAAGTAGCCCTCCACCCAGGTTCCCGGCGGCGTCTCGCGAGCTTTGGCGCGGAGCTTCTCGACAATGCTGGAAATAGTCACGAACTCCACCACGTACGGATTCCCGACCAGCACGTCGTAGAGCAACGTGTTGCCGGGGGCGTGATTGTGGCAGTCGATGAACCCGGGCACGATCGTCATCTGCCGCGCGTCGTATGTCTGGGTCATCTTGCCCATCAGGCCCCGGATGTCGGCGCTCGTGCCCACGGCAGTGAACCGCCCATCATTGATCGCGAATGCTTCCGCTTTCGGCGCGCCCGAATCGACCGTATATACCTTGGCATTGAACACCACCAGGTCGGGTTCCTGCGCACCGGCGGCCGAGGCCGGCTGCGCGGCGCCCAGGGTTGCGAGTGCGCCCGCGGTCAAACCGAGAAACTCCCTCCGGCTATGGCGATGATCGGTCATAATCCGCCATCCTACCAGTCTCGAGGCAGCTGTGCTCGTGCTTGTTCTAGCGGCTCGAAACGGCGCGCGGCCGTGCGATCCGTACCGCCACGCCGGGGGAAAAATGCGCGAGGGCCGCGCCCGCCGGATGCGGCAGCCCCGCGGCTTCCGTTAGCGTCTGTTCCAACTTAATCACAGAGGCCCATTCCAAAGGCCACGGGGCGTGTTCCACGTTGGTGTATGTAAGCGCTTTTCCGATGAAGGAATAGAGGCGGAACCGGGCGGTCAGGAATATTTCGAGGGCCGTTTGTTTCGCCGCACCCGCCTGGGCCACGCGAATGCTGGTTTTCCCCAAAGAATCAGGCCAGATCCGGCGGCTGTGATAGCTCACCTCGGAACCGCTTTCGACCACCTGCATCTTCGACCATTTGTATGGCAGCCCATAACCCAGCCGCGCCGCAGTCACGGCAGCCAGCCGTGCCGCATCCAGCGAAAAGAACCAGACGCCCGCAGCGCCGTCCGGGCCCCGCACATATGTTCGGCAGTTCGTTTCCGGAAACGTGGAGATCCAAGGCAACGGCGGAAGCAGAACCGGATGAAGGTCCCGAACGACAAACGGCGTGATTCCGACCCACGCCGATCCGTCAAATGCCTCGATCTCCAGTTGGGGCGGCACGAGGCGCCGCACAGCCTCGACGTCGTAACGCCAATGCAGAAAGGTGAGCCGGCACCAGCTTTGGAACATCAGAGGTGAGTCCACTGGCTCCGGGTTCGGGTACGACATTACTGCTTACGCTGCTGCCCCGGGATTCCCGGTTTCGTTCCGTTTTCGTTGGTGCGGCCGGCCTGGCTTTCGGCGCGGCTGGGATCCACATTCGGCCGGTGGTCCTCACTGGGCCGTGTAGCGGTCCTGCCGTCCCGGTCCGCGGTTCCGGAGGATGCGCCGCCCCGCGGATGTTCTTGCAAACTCCCGCTGGCCGCTCCTGCGGTACTGCCGGGCGCTTCCGGGATAGGGGATGGCGCCCGCATGGTGGGGTCGGCGTTTTGCGTCTGGGGATCGGTGAAAGGCGAACTGCGATCTGCATTGCCGCGATCCCTGTTCTCATTATGCTTGTTACAGGCGGCGACCGCGACTGCAATGATGACCGCGATCCCCGCTCTCCGGAACCTGTCGTTCATAGCGCGCTTCTGAGCCTCCGGTCTGACCAGCAGTAGGCGCGCCATTGTTCCGCGGCCAACACCCCCTTGGTGTAAATTCGCCCCGGCCGGCGCAGCGCCGCTGGTCCCCGGCGCCCGGGCCAACCGGAGTAGAATCATGTAAGTTTCGCCCCGTGAGGAAGCTAACCGTGCAGACAATCCGAATCGCCGCTTTCGTTGCCTTGGCCTTCGCCGGGCAAGCCCAGAACGGCCGCAAAATCGATGACGCCGCGCTCAAGAACGCCGCCCGCAACCCAGAGGAGTGGGTCAGCTACGGCTTCACGCCCGGAGAAATGCGTTACAGCCCGCTCGACCAGATCAATGTGTCCAACGTGGCGGGCCTCGCGCCGGTCTGGTCGTACGATGTCGGCCGCGGCGGCGGCGGGCAGGAGGCAACTCCGCTGTTCTGGAATGGCGCCCTCTACAGCATCACGAACTGGAGCGTTGTCTTCGCGGTCGACGCGCGCACCGGGAAGGAAAAGTGGCGTTGGGATCCGGAAGTCAACCAGGATAAAGTCCGCCCCAAGATTTGTTGCGGGGTGGTCCAACGCGGCGTCGCGCTCTATCAAGGCCTGATCATCGCGCCGGTGGTTGACGGCCGTCTGGTTGCCCTCGATGCGGAGACCGGCAAGCCCGTTTGGGAATCCCGCGTTTCCTACAGCCAGGAGAATTACACCATCACGATGGCGCCGCGCATCGCTAAGGGCAAAGTGGTGATCGGCGTCAGCGGCTCCGAACTTCCGGTCCGCGGCTTCTTCGCCGCTTATGATGCGCTCACCGGCAAGTTCGCGTGGCGCTTCTATACCGTCCCGGGCGATCCCTCGAAGCCCTTCGAGAATCCGGCGCTGAAAAAAGCCGCGGAAACCTGGTCCGGCGATTGGTGGAAACTGGGCGGCGGCGCCACCGTCTGGGACGGCATGGCCTACGATCCCGACGCCGATCTGCTTTACGTCGGCACCGGCAACGGCGGCCCGTGGCCCGAAGAACTGCGCAAGTCCAAGGGGAAGGACAACCTGTACGTTTGTTCGATTCTTGCCGTGAAACCGGATACGGGTGAGCTGAAGTGGTACTTCCAGCCGGTGCCCGGCGACTCCTGGGACTACGACAGCGTGCAGCAACTCCTTCTCGCTGACATCAATATCAGGGGCCAAAATCGTAAGGTCCTGATGCAAGCCAACAAGAACGGTTTTTATTACGTGCTCGATCGCGTGAGCGGCCAATTCATCGCGGGCATACCATTCGCGCGCATCACCTGGGCCAAGGGACTCGATGAACGGACCGGTCGGCCGTTCGTCAACCCCGAGGCGCACTACGGCACCGAGCCGATCACCATCTCGCCCGGGCCCGGCGGCGCGCACAACTGGTCGCCGATGTCATTTAATCCGACCACCGGACTGGTGTACATTCCGACCTCAACCGTGAGCAGTTCGAACTTTGCCATCGATACGGATTTTGTCTGGAAGCCGAATCAGAGCAACATCGGCGTCCGTCGAGGCGCGCCCCCCAAGGATGGCAGCTTCGCCCAACCACCGCCTGCCAAACTGGCACCTCCTCCCGCCATAGGTCCCGAACCGCCGCCCGAAGGCCAGCCGCGCAACGTGCTCGTCGCTTTGGATCCGGTATCGAAGCAGATTCGCTGGCAGACGCCTGGCGGCGGCTCCATCGGCGGCGGCACTCTCACCACCGCCGGCGGCCTGGTGATCCAAGTCATTCCGGACGGCCACCTGGTTGCCTACAGCGCCGATAAAGGCGAAAAGCTGCTCGATATCCAAACCGGGCTGCGCGCCGGCATGGGCCCGCCGATCACGTATCGGTTAGACGGCAAGCAATACATCGCGCTGATGGGAGGCACCGGCATTGTAGTGGCGCGCAACGCAGAGCCCGGCGCGCCGCCGCCCGAGCCCACCGCGCAAACGATATTTCCGAAGCTGGTGACATATGCGCTCCCGTAGCCTTTACGGTACGCGCACGACGGTGTAGTTTTGTAGAGCGAGCGTCTCGCCGGCCTGGCCGACCTTGCCTCGGAAGTCAATCGTAAGGCCACTGTTGTAGGGGTCTGAGGCGCTGCCCACGCCGGCGCTCAGCGGCAGCATCGAGCCCCATGAGAGCGTCCCGAAGCGCGTGTTACCGGCCGCCAGGTTGGCATCCACCCTGCCAGTGACAAAGATATCCGCCACCGCTGCATCGCGGCTGAGCACCGTCGTGTTTCCCCACCGGATTTCGAAACTGTACCCGGCCGTGGCGCCTTGATGACCGATATCGAAGCGGATCTCGACGCGATCGCCATTTGCCAGCAAACCAGCCGGCACAGCGCACGTCCCGAGGCTGCTGAAGCTTGCGCTGTTGACGACCGCTCCGGTTCCGCTGCAGAGCACCTGCGGATTCGCAAATAATAGCGGCGATCCGGTCGCTCCACCGCCGAGGCGGTAGGAGGCCAGCAGCGTATCCCCGGGCTGTGGCGCCGAGGCGGCGTTGAACTGAATGGTGCGGCCAGTCAGACTGTAATCGGCTCCCGGCTGCTGCAGCAGCCCGTTGCGATACACGCTCACGCTGGCCGCCGGTTCCGGAGTGCCGGTGAGTGAGAACCAGGTGTTCGAGCCGTCGACGATGCCGGCCGGGGCATCGGCGTCTATGTAGGAAGGTGCGGAGCCGCACGGGCCCGAGGAGCCGTCCACGCGCACACAGTCGCCCGGCGGGCCGTTCACCGAATCCAGCTGGTTCTGTGCGTTGACGAAAGCGACCCGGCCGGCGGCAAACCCGGCGCCTTTGACGGGCCTCGCGCCGAGATCCGCGATCAGGCCCACCACATTCGATTCAAGAACCGGTGTGGTGCCTTCGCCCGGCGGGCCGGGCGTTGCCACGCGCACGTCGCGAATCCGCAGCGGCTGCGGGCTCACCGGGACGGCCCAGGTCTCGGTGAACTGTACGCGCCCTTCGCTGTTGTATACCACCGCGTAATACATCGGCGGAGTGGTTGCGATGTTGGGCACCAGCTTTACGCGAAGAACGCCATCCACCACCCGGACAGTCAACAGTTGGGTGGCGATGGCCGAAGTGTCGGCCGCTTCGAAACTCTTCCAAGAGATAGTGAGAATGCCATTAAACGAGCTGCCATCGGCCTTGTAGATCACGTCCTGGATCGTGGTCAGCGGCGGCGCCGCCGCCGCGGCCGTTACCAGCAGCCACGATGCGAAACACGCGCGGGAAAACATAAGTGAAAAGCGAACCCTCCTGCCGCCTTCAGTGTAGTCCCGGTGGCTCCGGCGGCCGGCCGTGAAAGACTCAGCCGTCTTGCCTAAATACATGCAGTGAAGCTGGTTACCGGAATCTGAAAAACGCGTGACTGCCTCGGCGCGCGCTGCTATGCTGGGGCGCATGGAACTGAAGCTGGTGCCGCTCGAAATCCCCGAAGGCGGCAATCTCATCGTCGGGCAGACGCACTTCATTAAAACCGTGGAGGACGTCTATGAAGCCATCGTCAATACGGTTCCCCAGATGAAATTCGGGGTGGCGTTCAACGAAGCGTCCGGCCCGTGCCTGACGCGCGTGGATGGCAACGACGATGCGCTCAAAAGCCTGGCCCAGAGAAATGCCACCGCGCTCGGCGCCGGCCATGTGTTTGTGGTGGTGATGAAGGAGGGATACCCGATCAATGTGCTCGGCCGGATCAAGGACGTGCCGGAGGTCTGCTCGATCTTCTGCGCGACCGCCAATCCGGTGCAAGCCGTCGTAGCCGAAAGCGAGCAGGGCCGGGGCGTCATCGGCGTAATCGACGGGTTTCCGCCGAAAGGCGTCGAGACTGCCCAGGATGTGGAAAAACGCCGGGGATTTCTGCGGATGATTGGGTACAAGCGCTGAGACGGGCGTTACTTCGCGAGGTCGATTCCGAGCTTTTTCAGTTCCTCGGAGTAGTAGCGGCGGTGGAGCAGGTCCCACTCCTCCGTACCTTCGGCGACCTCGCGCTTCTGGGACCGGATCTTCTGGCGCGCCAAGCGGTCCACTTTATCCTCGGCCACCAGCAGCTCGGTCATGGCTTTCACGATTTCCAGGCGGACGTTGTTCGGGTCTTTATCCTTGAGCCGCAGCTCGCGCGTCCGGCGGAGCATGTCCACGATCTTGTGAGAAATATCGGTCACCTTGTCGCGGGATAGCTTCATCGCATCGCCTGAGTCCCGGCCCGACGCGCGAATGACTTTGCGCTGCGAAATGAGGGTGTTCTTGATGCGGCGGAACATCTCTTGATAACTGACGCCTTCGCGGCGCATGTATTCGCTGTACTGGCTGAGCAGATCGCGCACCTCGTCGTTGAGGCGGTCCTCGACGGCGAGCTCCTCCTCGACGACCTCGGAGATCTTTTCGGCCACCACGTCCGGAGCCGTAGTCTCGATGACCGCGGGCGTCAACCGTTTCACGAGTTGTCTGGAAATATAGGCGACGAATTCTCTGGCCAGCAGCATTCTACGCGCGCAAGCCGTAGTTTAGCACGTAGTGTGGCAGCTCTTCGAAGTGCCCGGCCGATATCTACTGCACGGTCGCATCCAGCTCGCCGCGCGCCACCCGCACGTGAATGCGGGAATCGCTCGGGGCGGCGGCCGCATCGGTAAGAATGCCCGCATCATTCGAAACGATAGCGTAGCCGCGCTCCAGGATGCGCAAAGGGCTCAGCGCCGACAGTTTGGCCGAAAGCCGCTCATGCGCACCGCGTTGGGCGGCCAGATGGCCCTGGACGGCTTGCGCGGCGCGGCGGTGCGCGGCTTCCCAGTGGCGGCGATCGGCGGCCAGCCGCGGGCGAATATCAAATCGCTGCAGGCGCACATCGAGAGCCCGGCGCCGGCGTTCACGCGCGGCGATAGCGGCGCGCAGGCGTTCGCGCAAATGGTATTCCACCTCGTCGATGCGTTGCAGGCCGCGCCCCACGCGGCGGTGCAGCGCACTGAGCGCGCGCTCGATCCCCTGCTGCCTCAGGCGCCGCTCCAGCATGGCCAGCCGGTAGCGTAGCACCTGCGCGGATTGCGTGCGGGCGCCGGCGACACGGTCGAGCAGTTCGTCCCGCGTGGGAATCACCAGCTCGGCCGCCGCCGAGGGAGTCGGCGCACGCAGGTCTGCCACGAAATCCGCGATGGTGACATCGGTCTCGTGCCCGACCGCCGAGACTACCGGCACCGCACAGGCCGCGATTGCCCGCGCCACCGCTTCCTCATTGAAGGTCCACAGATCTTCGAGCGAGCCGCCGCCGCGGCCGACAATCACGACATCGGCCCAGTGAGACCGGCTGAAAAAGTCGAGCCCGCGGCAGACCTCTTCCACCGAGCCTTCACCCTGCACCAACGCCGGGAACAAGCGCACGTGCACGCCGGGGAATCGGCGCGTGAGCACGTGAATCAAATCCGCGATTACGGCGCCGCGCGGCGAGGTAACGATTCCGATCCGTCGCGGGAAACGCGGCAACGGACGCTTTCGAGAGGCGTCGAAGAGCCCTTCGGCCGCCAGTTTCTTTTTCAATTGCTCGAACGCCAGTTGGAGCGCGCCGAAACCCTGCGGTTCCAGCACTTCCACCAATAGCTGATATTCGCCCCGCGCTTCATAGACATCGAGCCGGCCCCGCGCCAGCACGGCCAGGCCATCCTGCGGCTTGATTTTCCAATAGCGGTGCGCGGAGCGAAACGCCACGCACCGCACCTGGGCATCCCGCTCCTTGAGGGTGAAGTAGTAGTGGCCGCTCGTAGCGTGCTTCACGCCGGAGATCTCGCCCGAAACCCAGATATCTCCAAACTCCGCGTCCAAAACGGCGCGGATGGCGCCATTCAGCTCGCTGACGGTATAGATGCGACGCTCGGGTGCGCGATTGAATTCGAGCGCGAATTGCTCCACCGAGCCATGGTACCGCGAGCGCCTATTGGTGAACCGAAAACGTCATGGTCGGCGAAGAGACCCCGTTCACGGTGGCTACCAGCGGGTAATCGCCGTTCGCCAACGATGCCGGAATCTGAATCGCCACCTGATAATCGGCGGGATACGGGCTCAAGGCCGCGCCGATCACCGTGATCTGCGCATTATTCAGCGTAACTGTCACCTTGTTCGCGGTAGGCGACCCGGCGCTAGAACCCGGAAGCTGCCCGGCCGGCACGGCAGGAGTTACGGGACCGAAACCGGTACCCCAGAGCGTGATGATTTCGCCCGGCTTGGCCGCGACCGTGGTCGTCCCGGTGAACGTGCCGTTCTTGGCCGCGATGCTGAAATCTGGGTGGGTGGCGACCGGCTGATTGTTGGGCCATTGCCAGAAAGCCGGCGCGAACTCCTGCGAGTTCACCGTAAACGGCGCACTGGTCCCCGACGGAGTGGTCACCGTTACCTGCATGCTTCCGTATCCGACATCCGGCGCCTGCGCGTTGATCTGGCCCGGGATCATCTGATAAATGTACGCGGGTTTGCCTGCAATCATGACGCTAACGCCGCTGAGCGAAGCAGGCAGTTTGCCATTCGTGATGGAGTTGCTCCAATCGGCGTAAGGCAGGGGGCTCAGATTCGAGCCCTGAATCGAGATGAAGGAACCGGGAAAAATTCCAGTCTGGTATCCGGCGGCGTTGAATACCGCGGTGATGGCCGGCAGCGGACCCCCGCCTCCCGTTGATGGCGTAAGCGTGTAGGTCTTCGTGTAGATATGGTCGCCGCTGGTGGTGAGGTCGCCATTAGCCGCATTGCCAGCCACATAGATAATAATGTTTCCTACGGCTGTCGCAGGCGGCGTCCAATCGAACTGATACGTGCCGGAACTGGGACCCTTGGTGCTGTTGTAACCGGTGAGGCTATGCTCGATGTATTGCAGCGGCATGTTCGATGGGCAGACCTGGGGTTGCGTCGCGCTGTAATCCACTTCGCGCTCGGTTGACAGGTTCGCGGGCGCGCACATAATCAGCGTATTTGCGTCATTGGATGCGAAAGTGCCGGCCTCGGTTTGCGCAGAACCCGAATTGCGGGCGGTTAGCTGGAAACCCCATGCTTTTTGCGTGGTTGCCGGATCCGAGATCGTGACCGTCAGATGCTGCGTCACCCCTGGCGTATAGGTCTGTCCGTTCGGAAACGTGACCGCAACACTGCCCTGATTAGCCGGATTATTCGCCGTCCCCAGGTGGCAGCCTGATTGGGCACAGGTCCCCAATTCTCCCGGCACATTACTGTATCCGGCGTCGGGACCATACTCGTGAGCCCAGATCAATAACGGGATCGCTCCCAAAACCGCGGCTGCCTTACCCCAGAGAATTTTTCGTTGTCGCTGCATGGCCCCCTCTTGTGTTCGAACCCGGCTTTCCGGAAACTCACTCGCCCCTAATTAGGAATTGTGCTTGATCTACTACCTTTTTACGAGCACTTCGGACGATAGGTTTCGCGGCGTTAACTTTCGATAATACCTGCTACCCGCAAGGCTTTGCGAGCAGTCGTGCTGAGGGGGATTTCCGTCAAGAGGCGCGGCTCGTGCCAGCGGAACGGCCGCCGCGCCGCGGCATCCGACGCCTCCGCTACCCCGAAGGTGTAATGGTGGTGCGTGATGGTGTGGCGGAAGGCGCCCAGTCGGCGACCGACGCGGGCGCGCGGCAATTGATCGGGCGTGGGCAGTTCCCAAAAACCGGCCATGCGTCGTGAGTCAGGCTCCCGCTGGCGGAGCAGGATTCGGCCGTTCTTGCGCACGATCAGCAGCAGGCTCTCGATCGCCACCGGATCGACGCGGCGCAGTTTCACGGGCAGTTGCTCCACCGTTGCTTCCGCCAGGCCGCGGCACACGGCAGCGACCGGGCAGAGCAGGCACAGCGGATTTCTCGGAAGACATACCGTGGCGCCCAGTTCCATCAGCGCCTGGTTAAAAGCTCCCGGATCACCCGGATCGAGCCACGACTGCGCAATCTCGCGGAAACGCCGGCGGGTCCGGCTGGACCCGATTTCGGAAGCGTCGTTTTCGATGCGTGCCACGACGCGCAGAACATTGCCGTCGACCACCGCGTGCGGCAGTCCGAAAGCGATGCTGGCAATCGCGGCGGCCGTATAGTCGCCAATACCGGGTAGAGCGCGGATGGCATCGTAATCTCGCGGGAATTCTCCAGCGGCTGCGATCCGCTGGGCGGCGCGCCGCAGATTGCGCGCCCGCTCGTAATAACCGAGACCGCTCCACGCCGCGAGCACGTCGGCTTCCCGGGACTGGGCCAGCGCCTCTACCGCGGGAAACCGCTCGAGGAAGCGCTCGTAGTAGGGAACGGCCGCCTGGGCGCGGGTCTGCTGCAGCATGATCTCGGAGATCCAGATGCGATACGGATCCCCGGTGCGCCGCCACGGCAGGTCGCGATGGCCTTGCCGATACCAGGCGAGCAGCAGTTCGGTCACGTTGGGGCGGTTCACTCGAGTACGCGAACCCACTCGGCCACCACGGCAAAATCCCGCGGGTCCGCATCCCAGGCTTCGAATTCGGGGTTTAACGGCTCGAGGCGGATGCGCTCGTGCCGCCATTCGTCTTCCCCGGTCTGGACCTTTTGGCTGGTGTATTTCTTGACCGTATAGCGCGCGGTCTCATCGAAGGCGCCGAATCGCTCGATGAGCACGATCTTGCCCTGGCGTGAGCCCACCGGATGAAAGCGGAACAGGTTCAGGCTGCTATCGGGAATGCGCGGCTCCATAGAGCGGCCCACCACGTGCGCCGCAAACAGGTTCGGATCGAGCCGCATGCCTTCCGGCGCGCGCACCCAATCCTCCTCGGCTGATTCCATTTCCTCGCCCAGCTTGCCCGCGGCAGCGCGCAGCGTATAGAGGGGAACGTGGGTGACGTACGGCTTTACTTCGAGCGGTTCAACGTGCTCGGTATAGAGCCGGTCGAGCACGCGCGTGAACGAATCGACGGCTACGACGCGACGATCACTTACGCGGATGGCATTGGAGAGCGAATCCTCCAAAGACGCCAAGTAGCTCTTGGCGCCCATTTCCGCGGCGCGGGCACGGATATCTGCCTCCAGGGCCTGCAGCACCTCGGCATCTTCCGAATCGGCCAGCTCGTCGTAGGATTGGCGCGTGCGCACCCAGAGCCGGTCGCTTTCAGAATCGAGCAACAACACGCCGATCGCCTGCGGAGCGCGCCCGGGCAGCGCGGACTCGAGCAGCGCATAGGCGCCGCGGCGTCGCGCGGTAATCGGAATCACGCCGGCCGGCATCGCGTTTCCCATCCTATCTGGCTTATCGGTGAAACGGTAGCCGGGCCTTAATTCGAACCCGGCAAGGCAGTCGGATAATATCCGCGCCGCGCTCGAATCTTCACGTTGGGCAGGTCCGCGATCTCCACTTTAATGTTGCGGAATACTTTGGTTTTAGCCTCCGGGTCGACGTCCGGCACGTACCGCAGCACGTATTGTGTGGTGATGTCGCCCGCAACTGCACCCACCGCCTTGATGATGTTGGACGAAATTTCCGCCTCGTACCCGCCGGTTCCCACCTTGTACGCGTAGCTGCCCTCATCCGATGGCTGCGCGAAATACGTGTTGGCGGAAAGATCCTTGTAGAGCGTGTTCAGCGGATATTCCACGTGGCCGCCGGTTTCCGCCGCCAGGCGTTCGAGTACCTCGCGATCGGGGTTATCAAAGCCGTACGCCATCGTGCTGATGCCATAAATCGTCACCAGCTGCCGCTGCGCAATTTCGATGACTTCGTCGAGAGTCTTCTTGCTGGCGCTGTCATGCCCGTCGCCGATCACGACGATGACGCGGCGCGGTTCGTAGGGCTCGCCCTTCACCAGCCCGCGGCGCGTGCACGCCATATATACTGCGTCAAACAGCGCGGCGCCGCCGCCGGGTTTCATTTTACGGATCTTGTCCGTGATCTTGTCGGCGTCGGTCGTGGTGTTGACGGCCAACTCGGCATCATTCGCGTAGGGAATCAGATATCCCGAGTAACGCGGATCTCCCGGCAGCAGGTTCCACACCAGTTCCATGGCCGCGTCCTGGTACCGCTTCCAGTGCAGGCGCGTGTTGTTGCTCTGATCGATCAGAAAACCGATCACCACGGGTTGCTTCTGGTCATGGCTGAAAAACGTGAGCCGCTGCGGGCGCCCTTCGTCCAGTACGCGGAAATCTTTGGCTTGCAGGTTGGAAACGAATTTGCCTTTGTCATCGGTGACGGTGACCGGCAAGATCACCTCGTTCACCTGAACCTGAATCCGGGTGTTGGGCTGCTCCTGCTCTTGAGCAACAGCGGGGAGATACAACACGGTACCCAGCGCGGCAACGGCGGTGAGGCGGGCCAGCGAATGCATGGCGGTTGGCTATTATTCTAATCCTTCGCCGCCACCACGTCCACCGCAAATCCGGCGTCGAGCGAGGAAAGGCCCTCAAACAACAGAACGCTACCGGCCGGCAGCGTGGGTCCCGCGAAGAACCCCGGCCGCACCCTCCGGATCTGATCAGCTATCTTCTGCGAGAGCGGATAGAAGCGCACAAACGCGGCGTCAGCCGGCGTTACTCCCGCTTGTTCGAGCACTTTCTGCAGGCGCTCGAACGCCAGCCGGGCATCGCGATCTTCGAACCCGAACGAGACTTGGGCGCTGGTGAATACGCTGTGCGGCGCGCGGAGCACCGCGATCTGCGACACGTCGGCAGAATGGGCCAGCTGCGGCGGATTCCGAAATTCGAGGCGAGGCCCCTGGGCTTCTCCCGGTGCGGCCACGGCCTCGCAACCGGCGATCGAGCGAATCGGTTCGCGCTGCGTTTGCATCAGGTTGATGGCTGCCCGAGGATATTGACCGGCGAGTTTCGCGCGGGCGGCTTCTATCTTGTCCAGGGAACTGACGAAGCAGGTCACGCGCAGAACGGCCGCAGGATCCGCTCCCGCGGCGGCGACTGCCTTGCTCAGATCCGCCAGAGACTGCTCCGCCAGAGGCGGCACCGGGGCCAAGGGGTTCTCCGTGGAGGCGGTCTGGGCTGAGATCCAGGCCAATCCGCCCGGATGGAGTTCCCTGCGCGACGAAGCCACCGCCTCGAAGACCACTTGCGCGCCCGTCAACGGGAGCCCGCCGCTTTGCACGATGCTGACCACCGGTAGTGGCTGGCGGTGTTCCGCGAAGGTCTCGCTGATCAGGTCGCGCACGCGGCGGAGGTCGCCGCTGCCGGCGACAAAGGCCCGAATCTGCAGCACCGCATCATCGCCATCTTCCCGGTCGAGCGCCTTTAGACCATCTCGAACTTGCTGAGATAGCAAACCTTTAGCAGAAAGCGGCGTGACGTAAAAGGTAAGTCGCCGGGTTTCCCCGACGACAAAATTCGGGAGTTCCTTGGGCAACTGCAGCGTCTGGGTTTCTTCTTCTTTATCGACTTTCTTTTTCCTCGCAGGCCACGCCACTGAGGTGGCCGCCAATAACAAGCCAACCAAAACCCACGTTTTACCGCGAATCACCAGCCACGCTCCGCATAGGATTTTACCAGAGCCGTGGAAATCCGGTTACTTGCCTTGTACTAAGCCAGCCAATATGGTATGTTCTGGCTGATGGATTTGGCGCCTCTGAGCCATCAATCGGACTCTCCGCTCTATCGGCAACTGTTCGATCAGATTGCTCAGCAGATTCGGTCGGGACGGATCGGCAAGGGCACTCGATTGCCCGCCACGCGGGAATTGGCTGGCCAGCTTGGCCTGAACCGCACCACAGTTTCCGCTGCGTACGAGTTGCTGGAGGCCGAAGGCCTCATTTCGGGGCAGGTCGGGCGAGGCAGCTTCGTCACCGCAGGAGCGGAAGCGGGGCGGGGAGTGGACTGGAATGGACTCCTGGATCGCGCTGACTCCCCGGTGTCCGGACTGACCCCTTGCACGGCCAGGGAAGTGATCCGGTTTGTCGTCTCGCAGCCTTCGAGCGACTTGTTTCCGCTCGATGCGTTCCGCGCCAGCTGCACTGCAGTGTTGGAGCGCAAAGATCTGGGCGATGTATTGCAATTGGGCTCTCCCAGCGGCTATGAACCCTTACGCCGCCATCTGCTGCAAGAAGCTCGGAAGCAGGGTACTGCCGGTGCGGGCGACGATCTGTTGATCACCAACGGCTGCCAGCAGGCGCTCGATTTGATCGGGCGGGTGCTGCTGCGGCCCGGCGATCCGGTGGCGGTGGAAGATCCGATCTACCCGGGCCTCAAGAACCTGCTGTCGGGAATGGGCGCGCAGCTTGTGGGGATTCCGGTGGGGCCGGATGGAATGGACGTGGAGGTTGCCGCGCGCGTGCTGGCGCGGGAGCGGCCGCGATTCCTGGTGGTGACTTCGAATTTCCAGAATCCGACCGGCGCCACGATGCCGCCGAGCGCTCGCGAGTCGCTGCTGGCCGCGGCGCACGCCGTGGGCGTTCCCGTGATCGAAAACGACGCCTACGGCGAGCTACGTTATCGCGGACAGCCGGTTCCTTCGCTCAAGCAATTGGACCAGCGCGGCGGCACGGTGCTGCTGCGCAGCTTTTCGAAAGTGAGTTTCCCGGGTCTGCGCGTGGGCTGGGTGCTGGGACCAAAAACGCTGGTCGAGCGGCTGCGCAACGCCAAGGAAGCATCCGACCTGCATACGGATCAACTCTCGCAGGCGGTGCTGTTGGAATTCGTGGAAACGGGGCGGCTGGAAGCGCATCGCGCTTGCGTTCTCCAAGCGGGTGCGGAGCGGCTCGCAGCGACCCTGGAGGCATGCCGGGAGCATTTACCCGAAGGGACGCGATGGAGCCGGCCCGAAGGCGGCATGAATGTATGGGTGCGGCTGCCGGCGCCGTTGGACGCGGGAGATTTGCTGCCGCGGGCACAGCAGGAAGGTATCGCGTATCTTCCAGGACGTTATTTTGAGGTCTCGCGGCGCCAACTGGGTGCGCTGCGGTTGAGTTTTGCAGGCCTCACGCCGGGGCAGATCCGGAAGGGGCTCGATATTTTGGGGCGGGTAGCCGCGGCGGAGATCGAGAACGCCGCGCAGGGCACGGCGCCTTCGCCCGCGCTCGTATAGAAGAATTGCAGGAGAGAAGCCAATGTTCCATTTTGATAGCGAAACATTTCGAGTGAAGGTCGGGCTGGCGGAGATGCTGAAAGGCGGCGTCATCATGGACGTCACCAACGCCGAGCAGGCCAAAATCGCGGAAAATGCCGGCGCCTCGGCGGTGATGGCGCTGGAGCGCGTGCCCGCGGATATTCGCAAAGAGGGCGGGGTGGCGCGCATGGCCTCGATTTCCAAAATGGAAGAGATCATGCGCACCGTGTCGATTCCGGTGATGGCGAAAGCGCGGATCGGCCACTTCATGGAAGCGCGCGTGCTCGAAGCGCTGGGCGTCGATTACATCGACGAAAGCGAAGTGCTCACGCCTGCCGATGAAGAGCATCACATCGCCAAAGAGGATTTCAAAGTTCCCTTCGTGTGCGGCGCGCGCAACCTGGGCGAGGCGCTGCGGCGGATTGCTGAAGGCGCGGCCATGATCCGCACCAAGGGCGAAGCCGGCTCGGGCAACATCGTGGAAGCTGTACGCCACATCCGCACCATCGTCAAGGAAATGAAAAAGCTGACGGTACTCGGCAGAGAGGAACTGGTGCACGAGGCCAAGGAACTGCAGGCCCCGCTGGAACTGGTGGAATGGGTGGCGCAGCACGGCAAATTGCCGGTACCGAATTTCTCCGCGGGTGGCATTGCAACACCGGCCGATGCCGCGCTGGTGATGCAGCTGGGCGCGGAGGCCGTGTTCGTGGGCTCCGGCATTTTCAAATCGTCTGACCCGGCGGCGCGGGCCACCGCCATCGTGCAGGCGGCCAAGAACTACACCAATCCCGAGAAGCTGCTGGAGGCGAGCCGCGCGCTGGGCGATGCAATGCCGGGGCTCGATGTCGCCAAAATGGCGGAATCGGAGCTATTGCAGACCCGAGGGTGGTGATGATCAAGAAGCGGGTCGGCGTGCTTGCGCTGCAGGGAGACTTCGCGGCGCACGGCGCGGCTTTGGAGCGCGCCGGAGCGGAAGCGGTACTCGTGCGCGACGCCGGCCAACTGGAGGCCGTCGGCGGTCTGGTGATCCCGGGCGGCGAGAGCACGACCATGCTCAAACTGCTGCACTACGATGGTCTGATGGAGCCGCTCGAGAGGTTTGGGCGCGAAAAGCCCATTTTCGGCACCTGCGCCGGGGCCATTCTGCTGGCGCGCGAAGTTACCCATCCCAGACAGGAGAGCCTGGGTTTGATGGACCTGGAAGTGGAGCGTAACGGCTACGGGCGTCAATTGGACAGCCGCGTGACCCGGATCGAGCCGGAGCCCGAGTTTGAGAAGCGGAGCGGACGCGGTAAAATTGAAGCAGTGTTCATCCGGGCCCCGATTATCCGGCGCGTCGGGAATCAGGCCACGGTTCTGGCGCGGTATGAGAACGACCCGGTGCTGGTAGAGCAGGGCAAACACCTGGTTGCCACGTTTCATCCCGAATTGACGACGGATTTGCGAGTGCATGCGCTTTTCCTGGAGAAGCTGTGAGAAGACCTAAAAGGGTATTATTCGTGTGTATCGGGAATTCGTGTCGCAGCCAGATGGCCGAGGCATTTGCTCGGGCCTACGGGTCAGGTGTGATCGAGCCTGCCAGCGCGGGGGTTTATCCGGCCCTCCGGATTGCGTCTGACACCCTGCAGGCGATGGCCGAAAAGAACCTGGATTTGAAAGGCCAGTCTCCCAAGAGCGTCGAACAAGTAGATCTGTCGAAATTCGATCTGATTGTCGATATGAGCGGGGGGTTAATGGAGGGCATTCACAAGCCCCCGGTCGAAGTTTGGGATGTGCCCGACCCGATCGTGCTGGAATACGAAGAACACCGCGCCGTGCGCGACCGGATCGAGCTGTTGGTGAAGGATCTGATTCGCGAGTTGAGCGCCGAGCGCAAGACCATGCACGTCCTGGGGTTTGGCAGATGACGCGGTCCGGCGCTCGGATCGCCGGCGTTTCTAACCTGCGGTGCGGGTTTTCGGAGCTCCCTCGATCGGAATTTCGCGGCGCTTGCGCGCACCTTCCGGAACCGGCACTGTCACTTCGAGAACGCCATCCTTGAATTGCGCCCGCGCCTGATCGAGGTTCGCACCCTCGGGTAATGGAACCACGCGGCAGAAGCTCCCGTAACTGCGTTCGGACCGGTAATAGCCCTCCCGTTTCTCCTCCTGCTCCTGTTTCCGCTCACCACGAATGCACAGCCCCTGATCGGTGGCCTCCACTTTGACCTCGTCCTTGTTGATGCCGGGCAAGTCGGCGCTGACGACGACGCTATTATCACGTTCGCGAACGTCGATACTCGGCGACCACATGCTCATCTCGCCGCCTTCCCGCCCTTCATTAAACCAGCGGTCCATCTCATCGGTAAACCTGCGCATGAGAGACCACGGACTCGCCGAGTAATCCCACGGGTTCAAGAGCCCGCGTTCCGGGAACCACTCACCGCGGCGTATAATTCCGCCTTCCGGAGAACGCTCTCTCCGAACAGGTACATTTGCCATATCTGCCTCCTGTCGGTTTAGGAATTTGGACTGTTTGTCCTGCCCTCTATTATTCGCCCGGCGGCAAGCAGAGTCAGTGCGGTATTGTCCCAAGGACTGCGGGTTCCGTCCACTTCAATCCAGGCGCTGATGTAAGTGTTCAGCAGCGCTCGAGAAGCAGGGCGATGCCCTGCCCGACGCCGATGCACATTGTGCAAAGCGCATAACGGCCGCCGGTCTTTTGCAACTGGTAGACGGCGGTGGTGACGAGCCGGGCGCCGCTGGCGCCGAGCGGATGGCCGATGGCGATGGCGCCGCCGTTAGGATTGACGTGCGGCGCGTCGTCGGGAAGGCCGAGGTCGCGCGTGACGGCAAGAGCTTGTGCGGCGAATGCCTCGTTAAGTTCAATCACCTCGATCTGCGAGAGAGACACGCCCGTGCGGGCAAGGAGCTTCCGAGTAGCCGGAGCGGGCGCGAAGCCCATAATTCGGGGCGCGACTCCGGCCGAGGCCGTCCCCAGCACGCGGGCTCGCGGCGTGAGGCCGTGCCTTTGGGCGGCTTCGGCGGATGCTACCAGCAAGGCGCAGGCGCCGTCGTTGACTCCGGAAGCATTGCCCGCGGTCACGGAGCCGTTCGGCTTCACGATCGGTTTGAGCTTGCTCAGACCCTCGATTGTGGTATCGGGACGCGGATGCTCGTCCGTATCAAATTTCTTTGGATCGCCTTTCTTCTGCGGGATCGAGACGGGAATCACCTCGCACGCGAAGAAGCCCGCGGCATGTGCTTGCGCCCAGCGCTGCTGGGTACGGAAAGCGAAAGCATCCTGATCGGCACGCGAGACATTGAAATCTTCCGCAACATTCTCCGCGGTTTCGGGCATGGAGTCGGTGCCGTACTTGCTTTTCATTTGCGGATTAACAAAGCGCCAGCCGATGGTGGTGTCGAAGATTTCTGCGGTCCGGCTGAATGGCGTATCGGCTTTTCCCATCACAAACGGCGCGCGCGACATGCTTTCGACGCCACCGGCAATGATGAGATCCGCCTCACCCGCCTTGATGGCGCGGGCGGCCACGCCGACGGCGTCCATGCTCGAACCGCAGAGCCGATTGACGGTGCAGCCGGGAACTTCTTTGGGCAAGCCCGCCAGCAGCAGCGCCATGCGGGCCACGTTGCGATTATCCTCGCCGGCCTGATTGGCGCAGCCGAACACGACATCGTCGACGGCTCCCCAATCCACTTTGGAATTCCGCTCCATGAGCGCGCGGAGCGGGAGGGCGGCGAGATCGTCGGCGCGAATGGGCGACAGCGTGCCACCGTACCGGCCAAACGGCGTGCGCGCCGCATCACAGATGAAAACTTCACTCATAGTAGTGGGAGCTTTCATTTTACAGTAGTGTTTATGGCTTCGACCCTTTTGCCGACCACGCTGGTCGGCTCCTACGCACAGCCGGACTGGCTGATTGACCGCGATATGCTCAGCAAGCAGATGCCGCCGCGAGTGCGTGCGCAGCAGTTGTGGCGCGTGGCGCCGCCATGGCTGGAACAGGCACAGGATGACGCCACGCTGCTGGCGATTCGCGACCAGGAGCGCGCGGGAATCGACATTCTGAGCGATGGCGAGATGCGGCGCGAGAGCTACTCGAACCGGTTCGCGACCGCGCTCGAGGGAGTAGACCTGGATAACCCGGGAACGATTACCAGCCGGAGCGGCCACCCGGTCGCGGTGCCAAGGATCACGGGAAAGGTACGGCGGAAGCATGCCGTGCAGGTCCGCGATGTGGAATTCCTCCGTTCCAACACCGAACGGCCCATCAAGATCACGGTGCCGGGCCCGTTCACGATGTCGCGCCAGGCGCTCGACGAATACTACCGCGATCCGGCGGCGCTGGCTTTGGATTACGCGGATGCCGTAAACGCGGAGATGCGCGACCTGTTTGCGGCGGGCGCCAATGTGGTGCAGATCGATGAACCGTGGATGCAGGCTTATCCCGACCAGGCGCGCGAGTACGGGCTGAAAGCGTTGGACCGTGCGCTCGACGGTGTGACCGGGACTACGGCGGTGCACATCTGCTTCGGATACGGAGCACTGGTCGCGGGACGGCCGGCAGGTTATTCGTTTCTGTCGGAATTGGCGGAGTGTCCGGTCAAGCAGATATCGATCGAGACGGCTCAGTCGAAACTGGATTGTGCGGTGCTGGAGAAGTTGCCCGGCAAGACGATTATCCTGGGCGTGCTGGACTTGTCCACCCACGAAGTGGAGACTCCCGAAACGGTGGCCGGCCGTATCCGGCGCGCGCTGCCGTATGTCCGGCCGGAACGGTTGGTGATCGCTCCGGACTGCGGCCTCAAATATCTGCCGCGGAACGTCGCGTTTGGAAAGATGCGGGCGATGGCGGAAGGAGCGCGCCTGGTGCGGGGAGAGCTTAGTTCGGCTCGAACAGCCGGATGATGAATTCGCGCGCCTCGGCCAGTTCTTCGGGGCTCACAATGTGAGGGCGGCTCTGGTAAATCCGAAGCTTGACATCGGCTCCGAGTTCCGTAAGCAAGCGCGCCGTCCGCTCCGTACTTTCCAAAGAAATCCAATCATCGGCATCGCTGCCGGTCAAAAACACGCGCAGGCCGGCGAGGAGTTTCGGCGGAAACGCCCGCTCCCCGGGAGCCCCGAAAATGCCGCCGGTAAGGACCACGATCGCGCCGCAGCGGCCCGGGCGGCGCAAGGCGTACTCCAGCGCCAGACAGGCGCCCTGAGAAAACCCGACGAGAAAAATCTGCTGAGGACCGAGGCGGCCGTCCTCCGTCGCTTCTTCCACGGCGCGATCGCATTGCTCGATGGCTTGCGTCAAGTAAGGTTCATTGGCGGACAGTGGATCGAAGAAGCGGCCGGGATACCAGCTTCCGGTGTCGGCGGCGGGAGCGAGCCAACGGATTCCCTGCAGCTGAAAACTCGAAGCGAGCACCACCTTCTCCTCACGAGTGCGGTCTCGCCCATGAAGCAAAATGCCGGCCAACCGCGCTGTTCCACGCGGCAGGCCGGCTTCTAAGAGATTGGCGGACGCAGGTGAGGCGTCGCGCTCCACTGTTACTTATCGCCGCCGATAAATGTAGCGTCGCGGCGGGACAGGGAGATTCCGGAGTCCTTGCCCTTGTTCGCGGCAGGCGCCGCCGGACCGACGCCGGGCGCAGCCGCACCGACCGTGACCGGGCCGTTGTATTCAGGCACACGAATCGGCTCGAGCATCGCGACAATTTCGGCGCGCTTCTCTTCGAACCACGGCGGCAGCAGCAGAGAGCGGCCAAGCTGGTCGAACGGTTCGTCGCGCGCGAAGCCACCTTCGGCGTTTGCCGCGCACTCGACCAGGATTCCGCCGGGGCACCGGCAGTAGATCGAGTGGAAGTAGTTGCGGTCTTTAATTTCGGAGCAATCGGTGTAGCCGAGTTCGTCGTAGATGCCCTTTTGCGTCATCAGCGCTTCGTCGTTCGGAACGTTCAGGGCCATGTGGTGGGGGGTTCCCTCGCCGAAAATCCAGCTCCCCTGCGGTTTTTCGGGCTCATGGTGCAGGAACACGGTCCGGGCGGTGCCGCCGGCGCCGAGTTCGAGCCGGGTGAACGGCCCTTCCTGTCCGGTCTTCTTGAACCCCAGCGCATCGACGAAGAACCGCTCGGTCTCGCCGGTCTCGCGCACCGAAAGAACGGTTCCAAAGAAACCGCGTACCGACACGTCCGGGCTGATCTCAGGAGTGCTCCAACCCACGCGCTGGTCGGACTTGTCTTCGAGGACTTCGAATTCGAGCCCCGCTGGATGCGTAAAGCGGAGGTATTTCTGCCCGAAGCGCTCTTTGATCCCCTGATTTTGAATCTTGTGCTTATTGAGATGCTCGAGCCAGAACGACAGCGTGCCGGCCGGAACCGTGTACACGGTGGCCTGGATCTGGCCGGAGCCCTTCCGGCCTTTCACACGCTTGTACGGAAACGTGGTCATCACCGTGCCAGGTTCCGCATTGGCATTGGAATAGTACAGATGATAGTGGGCGTACCGGCCGTCAAACAGAATCGTTTGCTTAATCATGCGCTGGCCGACGACCTGCGTGAAGAAATCGATGTCGGGCTGCGCCGCGCCCGCGCAGGCGGTCACGTGATGAAGCCCGGTGGCAGGATAATCCATCCCTTCCTCCTTGGGGCGCGATTATATCAGAACCGCACCCGATGACTGCTGATGTAGATTCCAGCGAGTTGGCTGGACGCCGCTCGCGGGACGGATCGCGGGAAACGACCGGTGCGGGGAGAGGCGTTCTTTTATCATACGGGACGCGCCGAAGCGGAGCAATCAATTTGCGATCAAACCTGGCGTGTACAATGGCTAGAGGCAGGGGGACAGATGGCCAGATTTGTCATCGCACCGCACATGCGATTGCAGGAGTGGGTCGCCGAAGAAAAGGGCTATTTCACCGCGGAAGGTCTGGAGTACGAATTCCGCGACGAGATCCTGTCGAAAGATGGCAAGAAACACGACCTGGGTGACAAGGTCGGGGCCTATCAGACTTTCGAAAAAGGCCGTTCTACCGACGTAAGCTGCGCCTGCCATTGGACGGTGAACGTGGCTGCTTCGAACGGCCACGGCAAGCTGTACGCGGATGCCTACTCGGTATCGCCGGCGGGGATCTTCGTGCCTCCGGAATCGCCGGTCCGCGAGCCGGCCGACCTGGCGGCGGTGCCGATCTCGGTCGGATACCAATCGGGGAGCCACTACTCGACCATCCAGGCGCTGGAACAATATCTCACGCCCGACCAGATCAAGCTTTCGTTTTCCGACGGGTTGCTGTTCAAGCGAATGGAACTGCTGATCGACCGCAAGGTTCCGGCGGCATCGCTGTTTAGCGGACCGTATTACTTCATGGAACAACTGGGATTTCGCAAGGTTATCGACCAGACGTTCATGATTGCGGCGATGATCACGGGCGATCCTGACATGGAGGATGTCCGGAAATACTACCGGGCGCTCCGGCGCGCTCAACGGGACATCGATCTTCGCCCGGACCTGTACACGCACTACTACAAGAAAGAATTTCCCGAGCGGTTCCTGGATCAGATGGACACGCGGCGGTGGGGGCCAGGCGAGCGCATCGTGTTCGAGCCCTACACCAGGGAAGTGTACGAAGAATCGTTCCAGTGGATCGCACGGCACGGCATCTTTCCCGAAGGAGAGATGGGGCCCGGCAAGTACGAAGAGGCGACTGTTTCGCTGTCGCGCCGGTAATTCGCGCGCGGTACAAGTGTGAACGAATCCGGCTCTCGCACGCGCGCTCTTGACATTCCCCGGCGCGAAATAACATAATTTGCCCTAACGGCAGTAGTGTGCCTTTAGGGGGCAATTAATTTTTCCGGCGCTGTGTGGAGGGATTTCCATGATGAGAGCTCGTTCCGTCGCAGGAATTGTTTTATCGCTGGTTTTCGCGGCTGTGAGCTGGGGCCAGGCTGCCTCAACGTCTCAGATTCAGGGCGTGGTGCGAGACGCAACCGGGCTCCCGGTTCAGGGCGCTCAGGTGCAGGCGACACAGACCGATACCGGTACGGCACGCACTGCCGTCAGTTCGGCCGACGGCACCTATATCCTTCCGAATTTGCCGGTGGGGCCATATCGACTGGAAGTGAGCAAGGAAGGCTTCAACAAGTTTGCGCAGACGGGCATCGTGCTCCAAGTCGGATCGAGCCCGAACATTGACGTGCAACTGAAAGTTGGGCAGGTGACCGAGCAGGTCTCGGTGGAAGCCAATGCGGCGATGGTGGAGACGCAGGCTACTGGGGTCGGCAACGTGATGGAGAACCAGCGCATTCTCGACCTCCCGCTCAACGGACGCAATCCGGCGGATCTGATCCAGTTGCAGGGCGCGGCGGTGGCGCCGGGCGGAACGTACAATGCGTCCAGCCGCAGCATGCAGGGCGAAGCCGGAGGCGAAGGGTACGCGGTCGCCGGCGGCCAGACCACCGGAGTGGCCTTCCTGCTGGATGGCGCTCTGCATAACAACCCGTTCGACAATCTGAACCTGCCCCTGCCGTTCCCGGACGCGCTGCAGGAATTCAAGCTGGAGACCAGCGCGCTGACGGCGCAGAACGGCATCCATGGCGGAGCCACAGTCAATGCGGTCACCAAGTCGGGCACCAACGAGTTTCACGGCGATCTGTTCGAGTTCCTGCGCAACGACATTTTGAACGCCACCAACCCCTTTGCGGCTAAGGGGCCGAGCGGGGTGCGCGTAACCGATGGCTTGAAGCGCAATCAATTTGGCGGCACAGCCGGCGGAGCGATCAAGAAAAACAAGCTGTTCTTTTTCGGCGGTTGGCAGGAAACTATGACCCGGCAACAGCCGGCTTCCGCCCTCACCTTCATTCCGACGGCACAGATGTTAGGCGGGGATTGGACGACGTTCGAATCGCCGGCATGCAACGGCGGCGTACAGAAGAATCTGTCGGCGCCATTCGTTGGCAATAAGATTTCCCCGGCACTCTATGATCCGGCGGCCCTGAGAATCGTCGCCACGCTGCCGCAGACCAGCGATCCGTGCGGCCGATATAGTTTTGTGCAACCGCTGCATCAGAACGAATATCAGCTTGTAGGCAAGGTGGATCTTCAGCAGAGCGCGAAGAACTCGCTATTCGGCAGGTATATCCGGACAACGCTAACGCAGGTGCCGGCATATGACCTGGTAAACAGCCCGCTGGCGACGACGGTCGGCGGCCGCGACAACCTGGCCCAGACGTTTACTCTCGGCGACACATACCTGATCGGACCGAGCATGGTGAACTCGTTTCATGCGACGGTCGACCGGACCGGCATTCACCGCGAGAACGCGCCCTATTATGGAGCCAGCGATATCGGCGTGAACGTGTATAGCTCGGTACCGAAATTCCTGATCCTGGCGATCACGGGCGGCTTCAACATGGGCAGCGGAATTGAGATCGAATCGCGGTATGCCACCACTCAGTATTCGCTGGGCGATGATGTGAGCTGGATCAAAGGCAATCACCAGATCGCATTCGGCGGCTACGGCTCGTTCTTCGTCTCCAATTCGTATGCGAATGTGCGTTCTTCGCCCAATTTTTCTTTCACCGGTATCGCCACCGGAGCCGGATTAGGCGATTTCATGACCGGTAAGCTTACTTTGCTGGATCAGGCCACGCCAAATACCATCTTCGTCCGGCAGTGGTTCATGGGATTGTATGCCCAGGATACCTGGAAGCTTTCGCCGCGACTGACGGTGAACTATGGGCTTCGCTGGGAGCCTTGGTTCCCGGTCGGCTTCGCGAATGGCGCCATCTACGCGTTCGACTTCAACCGGTACAATCAGGGGATCACAAGCAAGGTCTTTCCGAACGGACCGCCGGGACTGTATTTCGCGGGCGACCCCGGTTTCCCCGGACTCTCCGGTCAAAACAAGAAGTTCAAGGATTTCGAGCCGCGCGTCGGCCTTGCGTGGGATCCGACGGGCAGCGGCAAAACCTCGGTGCGGGCTTCGTACGGATTATTCTATGACTTCGCACCCAGCCAGCTCTGGTTTAACACGACCGTGGCGCCGCCGTTCGGTGATGAGATCAAGCTGAACAGCCCGGCGGGCGGATTCGACAATCCGTGGGCCGGCTTCCCCGGCGGGAATCCGTACCCGATTACTTCGCACACTTTGTTTACTCCGCACGCTCCCTACATCACAGTCAACTCATATGACATGCCGACGACCGAGATGCACTCCTGGAATCTCAGCATCCAACGGCAGATCACGGCGAACTGGCTGGTTTCGGCGAGTTACGTGGGCAATGAGACGGAGCATATCTGGACTTCCACGCAAGCCAACCAGCCTCAGTACATTCCAGGCAATTGTGGCGCCGGGCAGTTCGGTCTCACAGCGCCCGGGCCGTGTTCCAGTGCGGCTAATTATGACCAGCGGCGCACATTGAGCCTCCTCGACCCGAATAAATCGGCACTCATTGGCTACCTGGATGTGTTCGACCCGGGAGGGACACAGAGTTACAACGGGCTGGTCCTCTCGGCGCAGCACCGGTTTAGCAGCGGTTTGACTCTGAATGCGAATTACACGTGGTCACACTGCATCGGCGATTTTTATGTAGCCACTCAACCTCAAAATCCGGGGACCGGCTATCAGGTTCCGGGGAACCGGCGCTACGATCGCGGCAATTGCTTCGTGGACCATCGAGGGAACCTGAATATTTCGGGCGCATATGAAATTCCGAAGTTCAGTAATCACGCGGCGCGGCTCCTGGCAACGGGCTGGCGCGTTTCGCCGATTTTCCGGTATCTCACGGGCTCGGCGCTGACGATCACGACCGGCGTCGATCGCGCGTTGAACGACAACACCACCACTCAGCGGCCAAATCAGGTGCTGGTCGACCCGTATGCACATGGCTTTTTGAATTACCTGAATGCGGCGGCGTTTCAGCAGCCAGCGCCAGGTACGCTCGGAAACATGGGGACCTACGATGTCTATGGCCCGGGTTTGTTTGAAGTCGATACATCCATATCGCGGGTTTTCAAGATTCAGGAGCGGAAATCGCTCGAGATTCGCGGCGAAGCTTACAATCTGCCGAACTTTTTCCTGCGCGGCAACCCGAACGCCGGCGCCCCTGAAGGCCCGGGGCAAGGGCTCAGCACTCCGACCTTTGGCCAAATCACGCAGGTTTACAACATCAACTACGCGCTTTCCGGCGGCGGTGGACCCCGAGTGGTACAGGTCGCTGCCAAGTTCGTTTTCTAAACTCAGTCCGACCCAAGCACGTCGGGCGTAAGCCCGCCGTGATATTCTTTGCAGCATGAATCTCCGGTGCCGCCTTCTGTTGTTTGCGGCGTTCTGCGCCGCGACTTTCGCCCAACCTCGAGATCCGCGCATCGCCGGCCGCTGGGACGCAACCATCCACATCAACGGCATTGACACGCCGTTTCCGTTGGAAATAACGGGAGCGGGGAACAACGTCACCGCATCCTTCTTCAACGGCGACGACCCCTATCCTTCGACTGAAGGCCGTTTCGAAAATGGGAAGCTCGTTCTCAAGTGGGATTACTATGCGGCGACTCTCGATGCCACTGTGAACGACGGAGTCATCGAAGGCCAATACGCCGGAACGCGCATCATGAAAGGACCGTTCGCGATCCGGGCCACGCGACACACGTCATCCCCGGCGGAAAACGGTACGGCACCCGATATTGACGGGTTGTGGGAAATTCCCAACAAAAGCGGCAAGGGGGAATCGGCGTGGCGCTTCATCGTGCGGCAGTCGGGTGCGAACGCAACCGCGACCATCCTGCGCGTCGATGGAGACACAGGCACGATCAGCGGCCGATATCAAAACGGCAAGTTTGTGCTCAGCCATTTCGACGGCGCGCGAGCGCATCTGCTGCAGATCACTCCCGCCGCCGACGGAACGCTGGATATCCTGCAGGATGCGAACCGGAAACTGGCTGCTTATAGGCCCGCGGCTGCGCGTGCCCAGGGCTTGCCCGAGCCGACCGACCCTGACGAGCACACGACTATGAAGGATCCTAGCGAGCCGTTCCGGTTCAGTTTCCCGGATCTGAACGGGCGTCTGGTCTCCAGCACGGATGCCCGGTTCACGGGCAAAGTGCTGGTGGTCGAGATTACCGGGAGCTGGTGCCCGAACTGCCACGACGAGGCCCCGTTCCTGGCGGAGATGTACCGCAAGTATGGCGCGCAAGGGCTCGAAGTTGTCTCTCTTTCATTCGAAGAGGCCGAACAGTTGAAAGACCCGGCGCGCTTGCGGGCGTTCGTGAAGAGATACGGGCTGGAGTTCCCGGTTCTACTGTGCGGCCAGCCGGAAGAGGCGAACGCCAAACTGCCGCAGCTTGCCAATTGGAACACGTGGCCCGCGACCCTTTTCATCGATCGGCGCGGCAGAGTGCGCGGCATTCACGCCGGATTTCCGAGCCCGGCCAGCGGCGATCTGTTCCGCCAGGCAAAGGACGAATTCAACGTCGAGGCGGGGCGCCTGCTGGCCGAGAAGTAGCGCCGCCCGATCGAAGAGCCAACCAAGTCGATTCTAATCGGATTCGCGATATAATCGGTAGCATTGGACCAGGGTGAAAACTGCGCCTGTTTCAAGCCTGCAGAAGGCCGGCACGCGGGGAAGCCTAGGGAGGATTCAATGAACGGTCGACAGATGTCCACACTGGCAGCGGGAGCCGCGCTATTAATCTGGGGGCCGATGGCCGCTGCAGGGGCGGGAGCGCCGACCTTCTCGAAAGAAGTCGCTCCGATTCTTTATAAGAATTGCGTAAGCTGCCACCGTCCGGGCGAAATCGCCCCCATGTCCCTTCTTACGTATGAACAGGCGAGGCCATGGGCGAAATCGATTCGCGAAAAGGTCGTGAGTGGCCAAATGCCGCCGTGGCACTCCTCCCAACCGCACGGGATCTTCGCGAACGATCGCCGGCTGACCGACCAGGAGAAGAACACACTGATTGCTTGGGTCGACGCGGGCGCGCCCCAGGGCGAAAACGCCGATCTGCCGCAGATGCCCCAATTCTCGGAAGGATGGCAGATCGGCAAACCCGACGTCGTGCTATCGATGGCGAAGCCGTACGACGTCCCGGCCAGCGGCACGATCGCGTATCAGTTCTTCACCATCCCGACCAATTTCACAGAGGACAAGTGGGTGCAGGCGATCGAACTCCGGCCCGGCACTCGCAGCGTGGTGCATCATATCCTGGCTTTCGTGCGTGAGCCGGGCAAGCCCGCCGAAGCGCCGGCGTACATGACCGTGGTTCCAAGGATGCCGCGGCTGCCCGCTGCACGCGAAGGCAATGCGGCCCAGCAGAATCAAAACGCAAACCCGGGCACGCTGATCGCTACAGAGGCTCCCGGGACCAACCCGCTCATCTTCGAGCCGGGCTCGGCGCTGCGGATTCCAGCCGGCGCGTCGATTTTGTTCCAGATGCATTACACCGCGAACGGCAAGGCCGTTACGGATCAGTCGAGCATCGGGCTGATCTTTGCGAAAGGCACACCGCAGCGCGAAATCCGCACCGGATCGTTTTACAATCCGCTGATGAAGGTACCCGCCGGCGTAACCGACCAGGCCGTTGATTGCGCCATCGAATTTACCGAAGACACTCACATCACCGCCCTCTTCCCGCACACCCATCTGCGCGGCAAGAGCTGGGAGTACCGGCTGATTTATCCCGACGGCCAGTCGCAAGTAGTCCTGTCGGTTCCGAAATACGACTTCAACTGGCAGACCTATTACGTGTTCACGACCCCTCTGGCAGCTCCGAAGGGATCGCGCCTGGAAGCCACTGCCCACTACGATAATTCCGTCAACAATAAGTGGAATCCGGACCCGAAGATCGATGTGCGCTGGGGCGAACAGACATGGCAGGAGATGCAATATTCCGGCATCACTTACTATATGGACCGGCCGGCTGGTTCTGCCTCTGAGAGTGCCGCGCTGAGATAAACGCTCAGAAGGCAGGCGGGTGCTCGACCATCACGTTGAACGTTCGCTCAAGGGCCAAACCGGCGCGCGCGACCGTACCTTCTTCGAATAGCCGTCCGAGCAGGGTGACCCCGTGTGGGACGCGTCGCGGCGGCGAGAACTTCGGCAGCGGATGAGCCGGGTCGGGCGCCCAATCGCTGCGCGCCTCCGAGACTTCCACAAAACCCACACGCAACGTTAGTGACGGATGACCGGTAAAGTTGCTGATGGTCAGCATCTCATCCCGCAGCGACGGCACCAGAAGCAGATCCACCTCGGCGAAGATGCGCGCCATCTCCTGGGCGACCATCCGCCGCATGCGGTCGCACTGCACGAAATCCACCGCCGAAAGGAATCGCGCCTGGCGAAACAGGTTCGGCCACGCGTCGGAGACTTGCGCCTTCAGCTGTCCCAATCCGCCGGACAGCGTCAGTTCCTCAAATGCGGCCGCTGCCTCCGCGAACAGGATGAGCTGCATGGAATCGTATGGCCAATCCGGAAGCGACACCTCGTGGGTCGACATACCCAATTTGCGAACCGCTTCCAGTGCCGCACGGTCGACGTCGGTTGCGGGCGCTTCCTTCATCCAGCCGGGAAAGTAGCCGACTCGCAAACCGTTCACCGGTGCGGTAGCGTCGAAATCCAGCCGCGAAGGAACACTGGCGGAATCGCCCGCGTCCGGGCCGGAAATCGCCTGGAGAACCAACATCGCGTCTTCCACGCCCCGCGTCATCGGACCCAGTTTGTCGAGCGACCAGCAGAGCGTCATCGCACCCGTTCGAGGTACGCGGCCGTAAGTTGGACGTAATCCCGTGACGCCGCAGCGCATCGACGGGCTGACGATGCTGCCGCCGGTCTCACTGCCGATGGCGAAGCCTACCAGCCCTGCGGCGACCGCAGCGCCCGGTCCCGCGCTGGAACCGGATGAGCCTTCGTCGAGGTTCCACGGGTTCATCGTCTGGCCGCCGAACCAGATGTCGTTGAGCGCCAGCGCACCAAGGCTGAGCTTGGCAACCAGCACCGCACCTGCATCGTTCAGGCGCTGCACGACAACGGCATTGTCCTTCGGAACGCGATTGCGGAAGGGCTCGGCGCCATACGTTGTCGGAATGCCTGCCGTGTCGAGCAGGTCCTTCGCACCCCAGGGAATGCCGTGCAGGGGGCCGCGATACTTGCCGGCGGCAATCTCCTGGTCGGCCTGCTTGGCCTGCTGCAGCGCGAGATCTTTGGTCAGGGTGATGACGCAGCGCAGCCTGGGATCGTACTGGTGCAGACGCGCCAGATAGATGTTGGTGAGCCGCTCGGAGGTGAGCTTGCGCGATTCGAGCCAGCGCGAGAGCTGGGAGACATTCGCGAACGCGATGTCCTCGTCGCGCGATGGCAGCGGTCCCGGATCGGCGCTCGAGCGAACGAACTC
Organism: Bryobacteraceae bacterium; assembly: GCA_035295805.1. GTDB lineage: Bacteria > Acidobacteriota > Terriglobia > Bryobacterales > Bryobacteraceae > PSRJ01. The sequence continues at coordinate 47,131 of DATGII010000120.1, forward strand.
GCTGCGTTCCGGCAGTTGCTGCGTGCCGGGCAGCACTGGATCCCAGCGCGACCACGGCGCCAGCGTCTGCGGGAGCGCAACCTTGTGCGGTCCCACCCGGCGCTCATACAGCGCTGCCATCGACATGCGCCAGTTGCTCGCTGCCTCCTGCAGCTCCTGCTGCGTGAAGCTCACCTGCACCAGCTTTTGAGCGTGCGCGAAATCGTCGGCGGAAACCTCCGGTCCCACCGGGGGCGCGGTGCCGAAAGCCGGTGGCGCTCCAGGGGTCGTGGTGGGAGGGTTCTGCACCTGGCTCTGGGCCGCAACAGCGGCTCCGGCAAGCGCCAGCGAAAGCTGGCCGAGAAAGCGTCTGCGTGTGCTTGTCATCTCTGTCCTCGTGCCATTCGGTCGCAACTACCCGATAGGCAAGATACAACAAGCGCCTCGCTGTTACTATGGGCCACGATCCGGAAGCTATGCTGGCGGTCGCAGTGGCACAATGTGGGATAGCGTCAGGCGTAAGGGCGCGACCTCCCACAACGTGGGGCACACATTGAGGCACGGCAACGAATGTTGCCGGGGAAGCCGGGATCTAACCTAATTCACGAGATTTTCACGCGATATTGATGCGCGGTCCCCGGAGATTCGCGTACTCTCAGTGCAATTGCAAACCTGATCGGAGAGAGAGGGGAGATGGCCAAACAGCCGCTCCCCATTTTAGTGGCCAGTGACTAGTGGTCCGTGGCCAGCTCGACACACTTCATTTCGTTTCCATACTGCCATTACCATGCCAATTTGAGTTCCGTGTTAAACCATGGATCGGCTCCGCCTGGCCACTGACCACTGGCCACTGACCACTGCCTTGCTCTACCATCGTCTGTTATGCCAGCCCTTACCGATTCTCCCGTTTCTTCCTACACGCCGGTGCGCGCACCGCGTGGCAACCAGCTCTCCTGCAAAGCCTGGGCACAGGAAGCCGCCATGCGCATGCTGATGAATAACCTCGATCCGGACGTCGCCGAGCGCCCGCAGGATCTGGTCGTCTACGGTGGCACCGGCCGCGCCGCGCGCAACTGGGAGTGCTATCACGCTATCGTCAGCTCGCTGAAATCGCTGGCTAACGACGAGACGCTGCTGGTGCAATCAGGTAAGCCGGTCGGCATCTTCCGCACTCACGATTACGCGCCGCGCGTGCTCATCTGTAATTCGAACCTTGTCGGGCACTGGTCGAACTGGGAGAAGTTTAACGAACTGGAGAAGCTAGGCCTCATTATGTACGGCCAGATGACGGCCGGCTCTTGGATTTACATCGGCACGCAGGGAATTATCCAGGGAACGTACGAGACGTTCTCCGCGGCGGGCGAGAAGCACCTGGGCGGCGATCTTGCGGGCAAGCTGATCGTCTCCGGCGGCATGGGTGGGATGAGCGGCGCGCAGCCGCTGGCCGCGACCATGACCGGGGCATGCTATCTCGGCATTGAAGTCGATCCCGAGCGCATCAAGAAGCGCCTGCGCACCGGCTATTGCGATTTCATGGTCAACTCGCTGGACGAGGCGCTGCGCATCATCAAGAACTCGGTCCGCAAGCAAGAGAACGTTTCGGTCGGGCTGGTCGGCAACTGCGGCGACATTATCCCGGAGCTTGCAGAACGCGGTGTGGTACCCGACATTCTCACCGACCAGACCTCCGCCCACGATCCGCTAAACGGTTATGTGCCCAGCGGGATGTCGATGGAAGAGGCGTTTGAGCTCCGCCAGCGCGATCCTAAGGCGTACGTCGAGCGCTCACTGGACACCATGGCGCGCCATGTCCTAGGCATGCTGAAGCTTCAGAAGATGGGCTCGGTGACGTTCGATTATGGCAACAACATTCGGACGTTTGCTTTCGAGCACGGCGTGAAGAACGCCTACGATTTTCCGGGATTCGTTCCGGCCTACATTCGTCCGCTGTTCTGTGAAGGACGCGGGCCATTCCGCTGGGCGGCACTGTCGGGCGATCCCGCCGATATCCACACCACCGACGATCTCGTGCTCGAAATGTTCCCGCAGAACCGCATCCTCAGCCGCTGGATCGACCTGGCGCGCAAGCGGATCAAGTTCCAGGGACTGCCGTGCCGCATCTGCTGGCTAGGCTATGGCGAGCGCGCACAGTTTGGGCTGGCGCTGAACGACATGGTGAAGAGCGGCAAGCTGAAGGCGCCGATCGTGATGGGCCGCGACCACCTCGATACCGGCTCGGTGGCCTCACCCTTCCGCGAGACCGAAGCGATGAAGGACGGCA
>DATGII010000121.1:0-22639 GCA_035295805.1 Bryobacteraceae bacterium
CCATGACGCCGCGGCTGCGCACGCTGACGTCCGGATTCCGCATCAGCTTCAGGCTGGGCGTATCGAAATCCGAGAACAGGTAAAAATTGAAGCGCCGCACTTTGTACGGGCAGTTGTTAGAGCAGTAGCGGGTCCCCACGCAGCGGTTGTAGACCATGTCATTGAGGCCTTCGGCGCTGTGGTTGGTGGCCTGCACGGGGCAAACCAGCTCGCAGGGCGCGTTCTCGCACTGCATGCACGGAACCGGCTGGTTTTTCATCTCGGGGTTGTTCGGGTCCCCGTTGTAATAGGTGTCCACGCGCAGCCAGTGCATATCGCGGCTGCGGCGGACCTGGTCTTTTCCGACTACCGCAATGTTATTCTCGGCCTGGCACGCGACGATGCAGGCGCTGCATCCGGTGCAGGCCGTCAGGTCAATTGCCATGCCCCAGGCGTAGCCATCGTATTTGAAGCCGGGATAAATCGTCAGTTCGGGAGGCGGCGCTTCGGCGCCCTCGTGCGGCGAATCGGGGTTGGCCTTGTATTCCGCCAGCGTGGCCTCGCGGTAAATGTGGCGCCTCGTATCGAGCAGGTGATTATTCTGCACGGTGGCGAGCGGGTACATACCGGAAGTTTTCTTCGCTTCCAGCCCGACGTCGTGCCACAGCGCCTTGGAAGTGCGGAGACCGTACGGATTAAATCCTTGGCCCGTTCCGGAACGCCCCGCCTTGGTCCGCCCGTAACCGAGATGCAGCGTCACGGCGCCATTGGCATGCCCGGGCTGCACGAACACCGGGGCGCGCAGCGTGCGTCCCTGATAGGTCAACTGCACCATCGGGACGCCGCCGTTATCGTAGTCCAGCGTGTTGACAATCGGCAAACCCAGCCGGCTTGCCGTGCCCGGACCCATAAACGCCGCGTTGTCCCAGGTCAGCTTGGTAACGGGCTTCGGCATTTCCTGCAGCCATCCGTTATTGGCGAAGCGGCCGTCGTAAATCGTCGGGTCCGGCCGGAAAATCACTTCCAGCGTTCCATCGAGCCGCCGCGGTCCAGCCGGAGCCGTAATTGCGTCGCCGCGGACGCTCGGCGTCCTGGTGGGAAGCGCGGAATCGGCGATCACGCCATCGTGCACGGCGCGCCGCCACCAGGCTTCGAAATCCGTCCCTTTGTGCTGGCCGGCCCAGTAGCCCTTCACCAGATCGTAGGGTTCGGCGAGGGGATTGTCCGTCAGCATATTCAAGACCTGCAGGATCGAGCGCCCGCCAAAGAGCGGCTCGATCAACGGCTGTTGGATCGTTACCGTTCCGTCGAAAGCGCGCGCATCGCCCCAGGTCTCCAGGTAATGCGCTTCCGGCAAATGCCACTGGCAGGCGTCGGCGGTCTCATCGGCAAACAGCCCCAGGTGCACGCGCAGCTTGGCTTTCTGCATGCGGTCGCGCATCCCGATCTCAACCGGCGCATCGAAAACGGGATTGCCGCCCAAAACCAGCAACAGATCCACCGCTCCACTGTCCAGATCCTTCACCAGATCCTGCAGCGAGGCGAGTTGGTCTCCCGAGCTGATCTCGACCGGGTCGGTATAAAAGACGGTCTTGCCTACGTTGCCCAGACTGGCATTCATGACATGCGCCAGTGCGTGCACGATCGGCGGCTGATAATCGCCCGCAATCACCAGGCTCGCGCCCTTGTTCGCCTGTAGATCCTTGGCGATGGGTCCGATCCATTTGTAGATGTCGCCGTTCTCGCCGGACTTCGGTCCGTTGGCCGCGCCCAACCCGGTCGCCAGCGCCCAGGCGAACTCTTCGAGGTCGCCGGCGCGCAGCGGGAGGCGGTGATCGGCCTTACTGCCGGTCGCAGTCGGCATCGGCTCGGCCACGTACAGGCGGTTCATCGAGGTGTTGTCGCCGCGCACCCGGCGCCGCGACGAAAACTGGCGCGCATACCGGAGGCTCGCTGTGCCCGACGCGAGGAAATCGGAGTCAAGCGACACGATGACGTTTGCCTTGCTCACGTCGTAGTAGGTATTGACAGCCTGGCCGAACGCCTGCATCGCTCCGGCCCGCGCGCTATGCGAGCCCGCCGGCTCCCACTGATGCCACTTGGCGGCCGGATATAAGGCTTGGATTTGTTTGATCTGATCGGCAATCGTGGGCGACGTCTGGGTTTGGGTCAGGACGCGGATGCCGGCGCCCTTTTTCGCCTGTTGATCTCCGAGTGCCTGCCGCAATGCCTGGAAGAAGTCCCCCCAGGAACGCACCTCGCCCTGAAACATGGCGGTCTGCGAACGGTCCGGATCGTAGAGCTGCAAAACCGAAGCCTGGGAAAACGCGTCACTCGCGCCGAGCGCCGCCGGGTGCTGCGGATTCCCTTCGATTTTGGTCGGCCGGCCTTCGTGACTCTCCACGAGCACGCCCGTGGCGATGCCGTTGAGCGTGGCGGCCGTTGCGAAGAACAGAGGCCGCCCCGGAATCAGCTCCTCCGGCTGCCGCACGTAGGGCATGATGTACTCGGTGGGCTGGCGCGTGCACGCGGCCAAACCGCCCAGCGCCAGAGAGGCGCCCATCAGCTTCAGAAAATTACGCCGGCCTTCGCCTTCGTCTTCGTCCTCGCTCCAGCCGATGGCCTGCTGGGGGAACTCGCGCTCCAACAGATCCTTAAATCCCGGCGTGGCCGCGAGGTCTTCCAGGCTGCGCCAGTACTCGCGCCCGCGCGCCTTTTCCAGCCGCGCGCGTACGGCGGCAAGATCTAATTTGTTTGGTGATTCGCTCATCGGTGGCAAGTCGAACAACTGGTTAACACTCGCGGACTTTGGATCTGGTATTCCGCTACCAGCCGGCGCCCGATCTCTTCCTGGTCGCCCGCCGGTTGGTAGCCCATCGTGGTGATGAACTCGCGCGGCCGCACGTACTGCTCCGGGTTCCGGTGACAGGTCAGGCACCATTCCATCCGCAGATTGGCGTATTGGGCCATCAGCGGCATCTTATCGACGCGCCCGTGGCACGTCTCGCATCCCACTCCCTTGGCTACGTGAATGCTGTGGTTGAAGTAAACAAAATCCGGAAGATCATGCACCCGCACCCATTTAATCGACCGGTTTTCCCGGAATGCCGCGCGCACGGGTTCGAGCGTCGCGCTCGTCCTCCAGATCTGCGAATGGCAGTTCATGCAGGTCTTCACGGGGGGAATGTTGGCGAAGCTCGAATCCTCCACCGTCGTATGGCAGTAGCGGCAATCGATTCCAATTCCGCCCACATGGTGCACGTGGCTGAAAGGCACAGGCTGTTCGCGCGGCACATCCTGCCGGGTCGCGTAATGCGAAAGATCCAGTTGGTACCCCGCCCAGCCGATAAATCCTATAAAGAAGACTGCTCCAAAAATCGTGACGCGCGCGATGGCGTTCGAGCTGTGATGAAAAATCTGGGACATAGCGTTATCGGCGTCCCGATACACTCCTCTCCCCTCCAGGTTTCGAGCGATAGGAAGGTACTCCTCCTGGTTGGGAAATCCTCATTGTAAAACGAAACCGGTTGAAAATTTCAAATGGCCGTCTCATCTCGCCGCGCGCGGAGTGGCCGCCCGCTTTGAGTTCCGCCGCATCCCCTCGCCGGCATGCCGGCTGTGCGGCGCCCCTATCTGAGCTTGCATCGTCGAATTACTCGTCTCGTACGCGCCGGTTTCTGTTGCGCGCTTGCGGGCTCTCACCCCAACTCGCTGCTTCTTGAACTGCGCTCGCGATCGCGTTTGAACTCGGCAACCGGCTTCCTTCGCGCGACGAAGGCACGGCGGCCCCGGCGCAAATCCCCAAGTACGTTCTTCGGGCATTGAAGGAAGGAAATATTATGTCACAGACGGAGGCCCATGCACTACTCCGTTTTTTGGGGGCGTCGGAATTCTGTTTCCGCGGGATTAGCTGGCGCGCTCGCCGCTTGTTCGGGGAGAGGCGGGAGCCGTGTTAGTGATGTCGCTGAGATCCGGCTTGCCACGGAAGCGCCGCCGCAGAATGCGGACCACGGTGCCCCGCGTCTCGCTGTTCAATACGCGGCCGACAACTACCAGTTGCACGTTCGGCGACCATCGCACGACCAGTTCGACCGAACTGCCCTGCGTGAGTGGTTTGTCCCACGTGATCAGGATGCTGTTCCGGCTCCAGTTCCGGGTCTTGCCGGCGCCGGCCCAGATCAGGTGATTGGCGCCCCACAGATGGAAAAGATCGAACTCAACCGCGAGATCATAACGCCGGCTCGCGCGCCGTTCCGTAGACGTCGACGGCGCCCCGGCCGGGGCCGAGGCGGCAGCTGGCTCTGAATCCGGCCGCTCCGAATCCGACACTATTTTGCTCCCTTCCGGCTAAACGGTAATGCCGATTGGAGAACAAGACAACGCTGGCAAAAGTTATCAGGGAAAAAGCACCGTGCGCGGAAGCACGGCCGCTGGGACTCCAATACAGGAATTCCCTCTTGTGTTTTATCTTCGGATTTGCTGGTGGAAGCATTTGCTTCGTGGGGCAGTCAGATTCGCGCGGCTAAATCCGAGTCGCAGGGTCCCGCGGCGCGCGGAAGTCAACACGTTTTCCGCTACACTGAAAACTGCAGCGCGACCGAAAAGCGCACTCCCGGCCCGGGTGGCGAAATCGGCAGACGCAAAGGACTTAAAATCCTTTTCACGGCAACGTGAGTGCGGGTTCAAGTCCCGCCCCGGGCACCAGGCGATGAGCACGCTCCGTGTAATCAATCATCCCCATCTTGGATTGGCACGCTGTGTGCAAACCTGGAAGCGTCGCGCCCATCAGCGCGCATCCGACTCTGGGTATGAAGAGGTTACGCCAATGGCCCGTTCCGTCGAATCCGCTGCTGAAGTAGAAAGAAATCCCCGCACCATCCACTACTGCCCCGTGTGTGGCTGCCAAACGTTGCATGAGATCAAATCATTGAGCGGCTCATCGTTCATGAAGTGCGTGGCCTGCACCGATCAGGCCCTGCGCTTTGAACTGGACCGCGATTAAGGGCGCATTAAGAACTCCGGCCCGCTCTCGCAAAGCGCAAGGCAGGCCGGAGCAACATCTCTGCTGGATCGGGATTACATCCCTCCACCACCTCGGAACGTCCTTTCATCCTCGCGTTGCTCCCAATAGGGCTTGGCCCCGTAGTAGCCGTAGATTTGCGTTCTCCACGTCGGGTCCGCCATGTCCGGCCAGTTGTCCTTGTCGAAGCCAGGCGCCGCTTTCAACTGCTCCTTGTCTACGTCCAGCCGGAAGCACTTCTCATCTTCGTCCAGCATCAGGGAACTCCACGGAATAGCGAAGAACTTGTCTCCCATCCCGAGAAATCCACCAAAGGAAAGCACCCCGTAAGCCACCCGGCCCGATGGAACATCGATCATGATGTCTTCGATCTTTCCGAGATCTTCCCCTTGTGAATTTTTCACGCGGTCGCCATTGAGTGTGCTCGCTGACATTACGCGTCGATAGGCTTTGTTCGGATCATCTTTCTTAATGGTCTTCTGTGCCATGCAGGTCCTCCTGCATATATCCGAGAGCACTTATCTTTCCCAACGGGAGCCAGAGCCCGCCGCTTCCGGGGCGCAGGCATAGACGTACGGAACGGCGCGATTCGCCGAACAGCCCGGAATTCGGCCTGCAAACCAGTGATCCTCATACACATGGTCCCGAGATTACACCCTCCGGAAACTCCCCTTAACCTTGGTACGTCTGTTGAGAAGTAAGCTGGAACCGGACATCCCGGTATAATATTTGCAATGTTTGCCCGCGCCTCAGTGCTCACCGTTGCCGTCAGTCTGGTATCTGTTAGCTTCGCGGAAACGAACTTACTCGATACGGGCTACCGGCAGATGTATAACCTGCAATTCGCGCAGGCTCATCAGACTTTTGCCAACTGGGAACGGGCGCATCCTGAAGACCCCATGGGCTGCGCCTCGGATGCGGCCGCCTATCTGTTTACGGAGTTCGACCGGTTGCACATTCTGCAGTCGGAATTTTTCGTCCAGGAGGAGCATTTCTACACGGACCGCACCCTTCAGCCGGATCCGGTTGTGAAACGGAAATTGATGGCGGCATTGGATCAGGCTGTAGCTCTCGCTGATCGTGCCCCGAATGATCCCAATGCGATCTTTGCCGCCGTTCTGTCTCATGGGCTGCGTTCCGATTACCTGGCATTGATTGAAAAGCGCTATTCAGCGTCATTCCGGGAAATGAAAGCCGCGCGCACACTTGCCGAGCAACTCCTGGCTTCGCATCCGGAGTTCTACGATGCCTGGATTGCCGTCGGCGTTGAGAACTACATGCTGAGCGTCAAGCCCGCGCCGCTGCGTTGGCTGCTGCGCTTGAGCGGCGGGCAGACCGACCGCGGGCTCGGAATTGAAAAACTGCGTCTCACCGCGGAAAAAGGGCGCTACCTCGCGCCGTTTGCGCGGCTGCTGCTGGCCGTGGCCGCGCTGCGCGACCGCGACAAACACCGGGCTCGCGATTTGCTCGCCGGCCTGGCGCGCGAATTTCCCAATAATCCGCTGTACGTCCACGAACTGGCATCTCTAGCCGACTGACCGCGCGCACCGGCCGGCCGCCTCACTGCCGCCGGCTTTCAAAGAACTGCTGAAGCAGTTCGATGCAATCGGCTCCGAGCAGACCCTCCACCACCTGCACACGATGATTTAGCGCTTCCGAATCGGCTACTTGAAACTTACTCCGCACGCCGCCAAAACGAAGGTCCCGGGCGCCAAATACCAGCCGTTCCACCCGGGCCGCCACCAGCGCTCCAGCGCACATCACGCATGGCTCCAAGGTGCAGTAGAGTGTCACCGTTTCCAACCGGTAGTTCCGGATTCCTTCGCCCGCTTCGCGCAGCGCCAGGATCTCGGCATGCCCGGTCGGATCGTTTCGCGCAATCGAGCTGTTGCGGCCGCGTCCGATAATGCTCCCGCCGCGCGCCACCACGGCGCCCACCGGCACCTCGCCGGCGGCGGCGGCCTCGGCCGCCAGCCGCAGCGCTTCTCGCATACACTCCTCGTCCCAGCCGCGTCCGTCGGGTTCCACTAGCTTATAATAGGCTCGGAATATGGCTGAGCTGGAGATCCATCACGAAAGCGAGCACGCCATCGATCCTACCGGCCAGAGCGTAGGCGTGCTGGCCGCCGTCCTGGCCGTTTTGCTCGCGATCGTCACCATCGCTTCCCACCGTACGCATACAGCTGCCATCATGCACAAGTCCAGCGCGAATGACGCCTGGCAGCATTACCAATCGACGCGCGTCAAATACCACAATCTGGAATTGGGCGAGAACCTGCTGGCCGTGATTGGCACACAAAGCGCGGCCGCCGACAAAATGCTCAGCGACTACAAAGGCCAGAAGAAAAAATACGAGAAGCAGCAGGACGAAATTTCGGCCGAAGCGACCAAGGCCCAGGAAGAAGCCGAACGCGACGAACGCCGCGCCCTCCGCTACGATCTCGGCGAAGGTTTGCTGGAAATCGCCCTCGTCTTGAGCTCGCTGTTTTTCATTTCCCGCAAGAAGATGTTCCCGGCCATGGGTGTGATCGCCGGCCTTATCGGCGTGGTTCTTGCCGCAACGGGACTCCTGGTTTGATTCGCGCTGCCCGGCTTAGTGCCGGAAATGGCGCACGCCGGTAAACACCATGGCCGCGCCCAACCGGTCCGCCGCCTCGATGACTTGCTTATCGTTCACCGAGCCGCCGGGCTGAACAAAAGCCGTCGCGCCGTGCCTGGCGGCTTCTTCGACGCCATCCGGAAACGGGAAAAAGGCGTCGGAGGCGACGACCGTGCCGGCCAGAGGCAGCACCGCTTTCATCGCTCCGATCTTGGCGGAATCCACCCGGCTCATCTGCCCTGCCCCCACCCCCACCGTCTGGCCGGGCCGCGCGTAAACGATGGCGTTGGACTTGACGTGCTTGGCCACGCGCCACCCGAATTCCAGCGCCCGCCATTCCGCCTCGGTGGGGCCGCGCTGGCTCTTGACCGCCATGGCCGCGCGATCCACCTTCACGAGATCCGCGGTCTGGACCAGATATCCGCCGGTTATTGATTTGATCACCAGCGTGTCCCTCCCCGCCGCCACCCGTAGCAATCGCAAATTCCTCCTTGCGCCCAAAACAGTCAAAGCGTCCGCCGAATAATCCGGAGCGGCGATCGCTTCGATGAAAGTCTTTGCAATTTCCCGGGCTGTTTCCTCATCCACCGGCCGGTTGAAGCCCAAGACGCCCCCATAGGCCGACACCGGGTCGCATTCGAATGCCTTCCGGTATGCCTCGGCCGGCGTACCCTGTTCGGCGCAGCCGCATGGATTCGTATGCTTGATAATGGCTGCCGCCGGCCGCTCGAACTCGCAGACCAATTGCCAGGCGGCATCAACGTCCACCAGATTGTTATACGAGAGTTCTTTGCCCTGCAGTTGCTCAGCTCCTGCGATACCTTGCCCCTTCCTCCCGTACAAAGCAGCCGACTGGTGCGGGTTCTCGCCATAGCGCAGGTCCATCAATTTGGAGGCTCGCAAGCTCAAGTCGAGTGGTAGAGCCTCGGCATGGCTCACCTGCTGCAACCGCGCACTGATCGCGGCATCGTAATCGGCCGTGGTCCGGAACGCCTTCTGGGCGAGCCGCCATTTAGTCTCTCGGGATAAAGTACCGCTGCCGGCGCGCAGTTCTTCCACGATCGCGCCGTAGTCTTCGGGGGAAACCACCACGGCCACATCCTGATAGTTCTTGGCCGCCGCCCGAATCATCGTCGGCCCGCCGATATCGATATTTTCAATGAGTTCTTCCAGACTGGCGCCGCTCTTCGCCGCGACGTCCTCAAACCGGTACAGGTTCACCACCACCATATCGATACACGGGATGCCGTGTTCGGCGATCGCTCGCATATGGTCCGGCTTCTCGCGCATCGCCAGAATTCCGCCCGAGATTTTCGGGTGCAGAGTCTTCACACGCCCGTCGAGCATTTCCGGAAAACCAGTCACGTCGGAAACCTCCCGGACCGTAATGCCGCTTTCCCGGATCAGGCGGGCGGTACCTCCGGTCGAGATCAGTTCGGCGCCCATTCCGCTCAATGCCCGGGCGAAATCGATCAAACCGGTCTTGTTCGTAACGCTGAGAAGCACTCGCTGAATCTTATGCATCTACTGGCACGATAGCAGACGGATGGCCGCCGGTAGAATCAGTCTGAATTGTCCGAAATGAGCTAGCATAAAGGCATGAGCCACTTCGCCTGGAGTTCGGAAAATGAAATCTTTTTAGTGCAAATTGACGCCGAGCACCGCGACCTGTTCCAGATCGCCGCTGGGCTCGAGAATGCGCTCGAAGGCAAAGCGCCGCCGCCCGAAATCCACAATTACCTGCACGCCCTGGCCGCTCACCTGGAGGAGCATTTCTCGCATGAGGAATGGCTGATGCAATCGGTTCGGTATCCTTCCTATGGATGGCATCGCCAACAGCACGATACGGCGCGCCGGCGCCTCAAGCTGTTTGTGCCAATGGTCGAAGAAGGGAATCCGGAAGCCGTCGACGCATTCCTGGAATTTCTCGCCGGCTGGCTGCAGGACCACATCGGCGTAACCGATCGAATGATGGCCGCTTTTGTGAGGAACTACGAGCGCGCGCACTCCACCAGCGCGTTGGAACGCTGGGGCGCCCCGCCGGTTCTCCGGGCCGCGGCGTCTCACCACTACGTCCCCGAAAGTTTGGGTCCTTTTCCGAAGACGCTCCGTTACTGTAAGACTTGCGGGCATCAAACGACTCACGAAATGCGCCCCAGCGGCCTGACGTGCCGGAATTGCGTGGAGCGCTCCGTGGGTTCGGAATTAGATCGAGATTGAGGGGCCTCCTACTGCATCGCATTTTCGACGATCGATGCCACCTTTGAAAAAATCGTGTTCACTGTGTTGCTGAGCTGCGGCAGCGCGGCCACTGCGCCTACCGCCACCATCCCGGCAGCCAGCGCGTATTCCACCAGGTCTTGACCCTTCTCTTCTTTCCAGAAATGTTTGATGTAGAGTTTCATCCGGCCTCCTGCGTTGCGAATTGAGAGAAATCCCTACGCTCTCTAATCTAGGGGCTCGGCGGTCCAATGCCTATCGGTCGAACACCTGAAAGCGGTGGATCGTTCCCATTACGCCCAGCCGGGCACGATTTCGACCAGGCATTCGATGCCGCTCTGCATTCGCGCGGAGACGGATCGCCGGCGGATACAATCGAAACAAGTGGCCGCAACGTCGCGCAGGATGGGAAGCCCGAACTCAGGGGCAAGGACAGCCATATCGGGCTTTTTGCTCTCCGGTTTCTTGATGGCTTTTCTCGGCGCTATTCTGCCGGCCTGGGGCTATCATCGAGACCCACCCGATTTCGTGGCGGTGGGTAATTATTTCTTAAGCCTGGCCCTGGGTCTGTTGGCTTCGACGGCAGTGGCGCGGCCGCTGCTCGCTCGCCGCGGTGTTACTTTCTTGCTGGTCTTTGCCTGCGCCATGGCGTGCGGCGCCCTCGCGTATTTGGCGCTGGTTCCGGTTCTCACCTCCGAATGGTGGCGCGTGGTGGGGATGTTGGCGCTCGGATTCGCGGCAGGTCTGCTCAACCTCGCTTTGTTTCACGCCATCTCACCGGTGTACCAGCGCGATCCTGCCGGCAGCGTCAACAAGGGCGGCATCTGGTACGGCCTCGGCTGTATGGCGGCAACCGTGTTGGTCGCCGGAACTTTTTCCGTCTACACGGTCCCCAGCATCATGGTGTTCATGGCCACCGTGCCCGGAATTTTCGCGGTTCTCTACGTCCGGATCGCTTTTCCCAGGGCTGCGACCGCGGCGCATCCGACGCTTCGGGAGGCGCTCGAAGACTTTCGCAGCCCCGGCGCGGTGATGTTCGCGCTGCTGCTGTTTTTTCAGTTCGGCAACGAATGGTCGCTCGCGGGTTGGCTGCCTCTCTTCCTCATCCGGCGCGTCGGGCTCAGCCCGAGCGCCGCCCTGCTCACTCTCGCCCTCTATTGGCTGTTTCTCCTGCTGGGCCGCCTGATTTCCGTGGCCATTCTGCCCCGCGTCCGGCATGGCCGGCTACTGATGGGTAGCGTGCTGGCGGCGTTGTTCGGGTGCCTCGTCCTGTTTTCCACCAACAACGGCTTTGGCGCGGCGATGGGTGTGCTCTTCCTGGGGGGAGGATACGCCAGCATTTACCCGCTGGTGGCGGAGGCGATCGGCCGGCGGTTCCCCTACTACCATCCCGGTTTCTTCAACGGCATTTTCTCGATCGCCATGGTAGGCGGCCTGCTGGCCCCTGCTACCCTCGGGTATGCCGCCTCGCAGATGGGAGTGGGCGTCGTCATCGGCATCCCACTGCTCGGGACTTTCATGGTGGTCGCATTACTGCTGCTCATCTGGCTGGAAGCGAAGGTGACCGGGCGATGAGATGGGGAGCCACCGCGGTATCACTCCTGTGCGCCGCATCGTTGGGTGCGGCTTCGCTCGATCAGCAAATCACGGAGCTGATCGACACGACCCCCGCGGCACGCGGCGCATTTTTGGGAATCGACATCGTCGATCTCAGCTCGGGCCAGACGCTGTACTCACGCAACGCGGATAAGCTCTTCGTTCCGGCGTCGAACGCGAAGCTCTTCACTATTGCCTTGGCGCTCTCGCGGCTGGGTCCGGACCATCGCTTCGAGACGCGGGTGTTGGCATCGGCGCAGCCCGGCAGCGACGGCGTGATCCGCGGCGGTCTGCGGCTGATCGGCGGCGGCGATCCCAACCTCTCCGGTCGCGGGATTCCTTATAGCGCCGGCGCTGCCACGGTCGATCCGCTCACGGCAATCGAAGGCCTGGCTGACCAGATTGTCCAACACGGCGTCCATCGCGTCGAAGGCGGCATCATCGGCGACGACACCTGGTACGTCTGGGAACCTTACCCGGCGGGCTGGGCCGTCGACGACGCGCAATACGATTACGGCGCGCCGGTCTCGGCCCTGAGCATCAACGACAATGCGTTGACCTTGACCATACGGCCCGGCGCCCGCGTGGGCGATCCGGCGGCGCTCTCCCTGAGTCCTGCCCTGGAATATTACGAGATTGACAACCGCGTGCGCACCGTCGCCGGGGGCGGCGAGCCTCAGATCGCGTCGGAACGCGAGCCGGGCGGCCGCCAGGTGCGGCTGTGGGGCACACTTCCTTTGCGCGCCGCGGCCGAGAGCCTCTCGCTGGCGATCGACGATCCTGCCGAATATGCGGCGCGGGCCCTGCGCCAGGCGCTCGGTGAACGGGGGGTTTCCGTCGACGGTGGCGTCAGTGCGCGGCACCGGCCGGCGGGGCAAGCCTGGACCGCTCCGGCGGGCGTCGAGCTCGCCTGGCAAGGATCGGCTCCTCTGCTCGAGGATTTGCGCATTACGGCCAAGGTCAGCCAGAACCTCCACGCCGAACTGGCACTGCGGGCCGTCGCGCGCAAACGCGACGTGAATGGCAGCCGGGAAGCCGGTCTCGACGAGATGAAGACCTTCTTGACGGAGATTGGAATAGATCCGAATTCTCACGAGTTTCACGATGGCTCGGGCCTGGCGCGTCTGGATCTGGTCTCGCCGGCGGCTATGCTGCAGTTGCTCCGCGCAATGTATACCTCGCCCTTGCGTGACGATTGGATGAACCTGCTGCCGGTCGGCGGTCAGGACGGCACTCTCAAGGCCCGCTTCGCCGATGTCCCGGCGCTGGGCCGCATTCGCGCCAAAACCGGCACACTCACTCATGTGAGCGCGCTTTCCGGTTATGCGCAGCGTAAAGACGGCGGATGGGTGGCCTTTTCGATTCTTGTCAACAATCACAATGCCCGCGCCGGGGACGTGCGTGCCCTGATCGACCGTATCTGTACCTTTATAATGGAGGGGTAGGTACGAACCCATGCCGATATACGAATACCGTTGCGAAGACTGTGGAACGAAGTTCGAGAAGCTGGTCCGCCGGTCGGCGGATGGGCCGAATGTCGAATGCCCTTCTTGCGGGCAGAAGCATCTGAAGCAGGAGCTTTCGACGTTTTCCGCTCATGCGGGTAACGGCAGTTCCAAATCTTCCGAAGCGCCTTCCTGCCCCAGCGGGATGTGCAGCAACCCAGGCATGTGTGGGATGAATTTCAATTAGCGTCTAGTTCCGTTCCGGACTCTTCCGGAGTAAGCTTACCGTAAGATTCGGATTCGTGTGTTAATTCTGGGCCGTTCCGCGTAGCCTTTTCTCGTGCCGTTCGTCCGAAGACGTGATGGCACAGCTTCCCGCTCTTCGCTGTCTGCGTTGCGGGCACGAATGGACCGCGCGGCGGCATCGTCGCCCTTTCGCCTGTCCTCGTTGTCATTCCATGTGGTGGGACGAACCGATGGAGCCGCGGGGAAAACTTCTCCCGATCCGGAAACCAAAGAGAATATTTGATAAAAAGATTTTCCGCAGGCTCGTGTCCTGAAACTCTATTTTGGGGTGGGTGTGCCGGCTTTCGCCGCGATCAACTCCTGTAGCACCTTCATCGTCTCCGGCTGCGGTGCGGGCGGCACCAGGTTTCCGCCCAACACCTGGGGGTTGCGATAATTGCCGCTGGCGTAATCGAGCGGCGTCTTGCCGTTGTTATCCTTTGGCTCGAGTTCCGCGCCGTATTCCGCCAAAAGCCGGATCGTCTGGTTCCATCCCTTCAACGCGGCCGCGTGCAGCGCCGTTTGTCCGTTCGCGGCCCTGCGATGAATATTCGCGCCGGCCTTCAGCAAAATCTTGAGCGCCACGGCGGCATCTTCGTCAGTCTGATAACGCCCGCGAGTCGGGTTATTCGTGTGCCCCATGCCGGCCGCAATCATCAGCGGGGTCACACCGTCGGTGTTGGGAAGGTCGACCAACGCCCCGTGCTCGAGCAGAAGCTTCATCGCAACCGGGTTGTCGCCCGCCTTGGACGCGCGCAGCAGCGCCGTCGCACCGGTCGAAAGAACCTGGTCGCCGCCGCGATCGAACGGCACGTTGCGATAGGGCGGGCGCAGCTTCAACTGCAGATTCGGATTGGCGCCCTTGTTCAGCAGCACCTCGATCACTTCGTTTGCGGTCGTCTTGTCCATCGAAGGTGTATCGGGGCGGCCCCCGGTCGGCAGGGTCGAAAGATCGACGGCCGCGTAGATCGGCGAACGGCCGTACAAATCCCATTTATCGACATCGGCGCCGGCCGAGATCAGGTACGCCGCATAATCGAAATGCTCATTGAGGAGGGCCAGCACCAGCGGCGTAACCCGTTCCGGATCGGCCAGGTTCAGGTCGGCCCCGCCTTCCACCAGCGCCCGCGCCGCATCCGCGCAGCCTTCGCGAGCGGTGTACAGCAGCGGAGTGAATCCGCCGCGGTGCCGGTCTTTGGGACGCGGCTCGGAGGTAATGCGGGTCTGCCAGTCACGCACGGCGCCGCGGGCGTTTACGTTCGCGCCGTGCTCGACGAGCAGCTTGATCATCGCGGGCTGGCATTGCCCCGCCGCCCACATCAGCGCCGATTGCCCGCCAAAATTTTCGACCGCATTGACGTGGGCGCCGGCATTGAGCAGCAGTTTCGCGGCTTCCACATTTCCCGTGCGCGCCACGGCCATCAGCGCGGTCTGGCCCTCCGCATTGGCTGAATCGGCATCGGCGCCGGCGGCCAGCAAGAGGCGAATGATTTCGCTATTGCCCGCTATGGCTGCTTCCTGCATCGGGCTGGACCCGAACTCGTTCGCTACCCGCACTTTCGCGCCGGCCGCGAGCAGACTCTTGACCATCGGAACATCTTCCTGGTACGCGGCCCAGTGTAAAGCCGTGGTGCCGTTGGCTTCAGGCTCGTTGACGTTCGCGCCGCGCTGGATCATCGCGTGCACCGCCGTGATGTCTCCGGCTCGCACGGCCTTGATCAGATCGGCGTTATTCAACGAGGCCGACCACGCCGGCGCGGCCAGAAACGCGAGCACTGCGCTGCCGGCGTTACACCTCCGCCATGACGGCATTGCTGTCTCCAATTTTGTCGACCGGCATCCCGCAGCGCTCCAGCATGGTCAGCATCAGGTTCGCCAGCGGCGTGTCCTTCGAGTACGCCACGTGCTGGCCGCCTTTGATCTTTCCGTATGCGTGCCCGATCACCGCTGACGGCAGCGGGTCGTGATTGTGCAAATTCGGATCGCTCATATTGCTGCCGTACAGAATGACGGCATGGTCCAGCATAGAGCCGTCCCCATCCGGCATTTCCGCCAGCTTCTTCACGAATCGCGCAAACACCTCGGTGTGATACGTGAAGACCTTCGACAGACGGTCCAGGTTCGCGGGGTTGTTGCCGTGGTGCGACAGCGGGTGGAATGCGTCGGGAACCCCGATATTGTTGAAGGTTCGCATGCTGACTTCGCGCCCCATCATGAACGTGAACACGCGCGTCAGATTGGCTTGATACGAGACCGCCAGCAGGTCGAACATCAGGTTCAGATGTTCGTTGAAATCATTGGGAACGCCGACCGGCGCGTCGGGAAGATTGAGCGTCGACAGGCTGCTGTTTTCCATCGTCTGGATGCGCCGCTCGATTTCCCGCAGCGAATCCAGATAGGAGCTGACCATCGCGCGATCGCGGCTCCCGAGCTGCCGCTCGAGCGCCGCGGCATCGCCCAGCACCGAATCGAGAATGCTTTTGGTTTCGCCGACAATCTCGCTGCGCTCGGACGAGGTGTCGCCCTGGCCGAACAGCTGGTAAAACACTTTGCGCGGGTTGTACTCCATTGGCAGCGGCTGCGTCGGCGTGCGGAACGAAATCGTATGCCCGTAGCCGCAGCCGAACGTCGGGTCGCAGGTTGTTCCGCCCTCGGTTGAAAGTTCGAGCGACGGGAACGGCGTGTCCTGCCCGATATATTTCACCGCGATCTGATCGGCGCTGGTTCCCGCGAGCGGGCTCTGCTGCGCGGCCGGATGCACGCAGCCCAGCCATGTTCCGGGTGTGATGGCGTGCGGAGCCGGACTCTCGGCCGCCTTGTTGCGCAGCCCGCTCACCACCGTCACGTGTTTCTGGTACGGCGCCAGCGGCTTCAGGATCTGCGGCAGCTCGAATGCCGTGCCTGCGTCCTTCGGCATCCAGCGAGCCATGACGGTGCCGTGTGGGACGTAGATGAAGCCCATGCGCGGCATCGGCCGGGCCGCTGTTTTGGATTGCGCCGTTGCCGCGGGAACCATGGCGTCAAGTAAAGGCAACCCGACCGTCACGCCGATTCCCTGAATAACTGTCCTGCGCGAGAGATGCGTCTTGGTGATGAACATCTGCTTCCCCTTATTTCCGTGACGCCGTCTGCACCGGCTGCGGCGGCTTTTCGCCGTCCGTCACCTTCTTGAACTGGAATGGATCGCTGGCCACGATTCCCATCACCAGCGAGGAAAACCGGTAATTGTCCGCCGCCGCGTTCCGCACGATTTTGCGAACGGTCGGCATGTCGTAATACTCCAGACGCCGGCCCAGCGCATACGTCATGAGCTTTTCGGTAAACGTTTGCGCGAACTGCTCCGGCTTCCGCATCAGCGCGCCGCGCAGATCG
The DNA here is from genome assembly GCA_035295805.1 of Bryobacteraceae bacterium. Taxonomy (GTDB): domain Bacteria; phylum Acidobacteriota; class Terriglobia; order Bryobacterales; family Bryobacteraceae; genus PSRJ01. The sequence goes on from DATGII010000121.1 coordinate 16,517, forward strand.
TCGGGCCCGGCCAACTTCGTGCCGTCCGGAAGATTACCGGTGGCATCGATCGGCGTGCCGGCGAACATCTCGATATTCCGCCACCGCCCGACCGCATCCAGATTCTCCAGCGCGAAGCCGAGGGGGTCCATGATGCCGTGGCACGCATTGCAAGTGGTCTGGTTGCGGTGCTCGGCCATTCGCTCTCGCACGGTTTTGAAAACCTTCTCGCCCACCTTGTTGTCTTTGAGAAGCGCGCTGACGCTCGGCGGCGGGGGCGCCGGCGGCGTTCCCGTGATGTTCTCGAGAATCCACTGGCCGCGGCGCACCGGCGAAGTCCGGTCCGGATATGACGACACCATCAGCACCGCGCCTTTGCCCAACAGCCCCCGCCGGTACGACTCGTCCAGGTGCACTCGGCGGAAGCGGTCCCCTTTCACGTTCCGGATCCCGTAATGCGCAGCCAGCCGCTCATTGAGAAACGAATAGTCCGCCGTCATCAGGTCGGTCACGCTGCGATCCTCGCGAATCACGCTGTCCACGAACAGCTCGACTTCCTTGACCATGTCATCGCGGACATCGGCGGAAGGAAACGCTTTCGGATCGGGAAGGATCTGATCGAGATCGCCCAACTGCAGCCACTGGTAAGCGAAATTGGTCGAGAGCGTCGACGAGTGCGGATCCGCCAGCATGCGGCGCACCTGCCGGTCTAGAATCACCGGCTTCTTCAATTGCCCCGCTTCGGCTACCTCCAGCAGCGAATCGTCCGGCACGCTGCTCCACAGGAAGAAGGAGAGCCTGGAAGCCATATCGAGATCGCGCAGCCGGTAAATCGAATCCGCCACCTTGTTGGCGGGGTCGGGAACGGTTGACCGGTAGAGGAAATACGGGCTTGCCAGAATGCGGGTCAGCGCGCTGCGGATGCCTTCGTCGAAATCGCCGCGCTTCCGCCCGGCGTCGTAGAAGGCCATCAAGCCGCGCATGTCCGCGGCCGAAACCGGACGGCGGTACGCGCGGTGCGCAATCGTCGCAATGATCTGGTTGGCGCAGGCCGGTTCCTCGGCCTCGGTCTTCGGATAACACGTGAAAATCCGCTGCCGGCTCGGCGTGGTGCTCAGGCCGGTCGGGTTGAACGGTCCACGAATTTCGAAGCTGTTGACACGCGTCAGCCGATCGAACCCGATGCTGTCTCCGAGATGCTGCAGCCGATCGTCGTCTTCCGACAGGGTGAGCGCCAGAAACGTCACCGCCACCTGGTGCGGACCCGCCGTCGCTTTGAACTTGATGTTCTTGAAACGCGCGTTGATCTTGTCCTGGGTCCGCGATCCGTCAATATCGAGGCCGCGTTCATCCTCCGGTCCGCCGATGCTCGCCTGGTAAACCTTCACGCCGTCCAGCGTGACGATCAGCGTCGTCTGGTGCTCAATGCCGAGTGTCCAGATTCCCCGAAACAGGCTCGGCATGTTGATCTCGTATTCGCCATCGGCGGTGAAGAAGTGCTCGACCGCGAAGCCGCCGCGCGTCCCGAGCGGAAGCCCGTCCACATGGAAAGCCTGCGCGCCTTTGTTCGGATTGAAATACGTCTGGCTGCCCGGACGCGCATCGCGCCGGCCGACCGCTTGCACCGCGACCGAACGCGCCGCCGTCACATATTGATTGAAAAAAATCGGCGAGGTCTGCAGCACATCGGCGATGTTGTCGAACCCGTCGCTTTGCGCATCCGCCGGCAGCAACTCGGACGCATCCAGCTTTAAGCCAAGAATGTCAGCAATCGCGTTCGCGTATTCTTTGCGATTGAGCCGGTGCAGAGCTACCGCTCCCGGATTCGGATCGAGCGCCGCCGCGGCGTCCAGGTACCCTTCCATCCATTTCACGAAGCCGTCTGCCTGCCCCTGGTCCGGACGGCGCATGCCCGGAGGCGGCATCATGCCGCCGCGCAGCTTGCGCACCACCTTTTCCCAAGTCTGCGCGTGCTGCGGCACTCCCCCGGCATTCATTTCGTCGAATGCGATGCCGCCGATTCGCAATTTGGGATTGTGGCAGCCCACACAATAGGTTTTGAGCATGCCCCAGTGTTGATCGGCTTGCGCAACGAAGGGTGCGAGCTGCGGCTTCGCCGCCTGGCCGAATAGGCCGCTGATTCCCATCAACAGTATGAAGCCAGCCGATCGCAGGTGCCGCATCCGCTTTCATCCTCTGATCACGCATCCGGCGTGAAGTGTCCCCACATGCTCTGAAACGACAGGCGCAGGAATTGCTTGGGATCGCCCATTTTGTCGTCGTATTCCCTGGTGGGTTGTGCCGCGAGCACATCGTCGATATTCCGGCCCCCGAACATGAAAGTTCGCAGTTTTTGCGCGATGGCGGCGAACATCTTGTGCTGCGCGTCCAGGTCCGCCCGCGTCAGCACCGGCCCCTGCCCTGCTACGACACGAGTCTGATCGTTGGCGACTTTCAGCAGCGTGTCGAGCCCGCTGACAATCCCGTTGATCCATCCGCCCGTCCACCAGTCGACCAACGGCCACCCTCCGCCCGAGATCACGTCGCCAATCACGAGCACATTCGATTTCGGGAAGAACACGTACAGATCGCCGTCGGTGTGCGCCTGCAGCAGGTAGCCGTAGGTGATGTGCTCGCCGTCGAAATCGAGCGCGCCTTTGTCATAAAACGTTCTATTGGGCTGCGCTTCTTTCGGTAGCGGCCGGAATGTCTGGTTGTCCCAGGGCCACGTGATCTCTTGCGTCAGCCATAGCCGCGTGTTCTCCTGCGCGATGATCGTTGCGCCCGCACGGCCCAACGCCAGATTCGAGCCGGTATGCTCCGGGTGCCAGTGCGTATTGAACAGCGTCCGCACCGGCCGGCCGCCCGGCAATCCGGCAACTGCCTGCGCCAAAGCGCCGGCATGTTCCGATGACCCGCCGTCGACCAGAATTACACCCTCGGATCCGGTCCGCGCCACTATGTTGGCTCCCGCTCCGGCGAGTAGAAAGAGATTGTCACCGAGCGGTGTCGTCGTGATTGCCGCCTGCGCCTCCGAGCGGCGCCCCATGAGCATCATCCCGGCTAGACCGCCCAGCGTGTTCTTCAGAAATGTCCGGCGATCGGCAAACAGCATCGGCCCTTTAACGAACAACGTTGTTCCAGTATATCTCTCTCCGGTTCAACCGTTTGCGCGTTCCGGTACGGTTAACGCTATCCCCCGAGCAGGTTTTGGAGGAACGCCCGCTCGATCGGCCAATAGCCCGTCACCCGCCTGTCCACTTCCGCGAACGAACCTCCCGCAAGCACTCCGGTGAGATCGGCCGGATTGGGCGCCTTATTCTCGCTGGCGAACGTCTGGCGCAGCAGAGCCGTTAAGCGGTTGAGCTGCGCGGCCAGCTCGGCGGCATCCTGGTTGCTTCGGCACCGTACCTCCAGCCGCGCCGCAAACCGCTTCGCTTCCGGAATGAATGCAAGCACCACCGAATTCGCCCGCGCCAGCGTTTGCGCGAAGCTGCGGGTTTCGGCCGGCAGATTTTCGCCCGACTGCAAAACCGGGGCCGGCACCGAGACCCACAGCGGCGCGGCCGGGACTTCGAAGAGAGCCCCTTCGTTTGGAGTGCTCAGGCGCAGCGCCGCGGAAGCATCCGGGCTCACCGCCAGCGCCATCAGGTTTGCTCGCACCGGAAAAAATGAGATGCGCCGCTCTGGCGTGCTCCCCTCGAACCGGCACAGCGAGCCATCGCAGTGCCCGTTCTGCGATTCGACGTAGGCCCGCAGCCTTTTCCAATTAAAGCGGCCGCGCACCAACAGAAATTTACCCGTGGGCGCCACGGCCATTACTGCGCTATCCAGGTCGCGCTGGTAATTGAAATCGATCTGCCGCTCGAATTCCTGGTACTCCGGCTCTACCGCAACCTTGGAGCTTTCGAGCAAGTTCAGCACGCCGGCCCGCCGCAAAGCGGCGAAATCGACGGACACCACCACCGCGTCTGTGATCGGAAGCCGCTTCAGATCCTCGGCCGTGTCCAGCCCGCGCGATCGATACCACAGGCCTCCCCAGATCGCGGCCGCGAGCACCCCTGCTGCCGGCAGCGGGAGCAAAGCCGCGCGGAGTTTCCGATTCACAACGAACCTTCACGCCACGGCCGCGGTGGTCGCCGCCCGGGCTTCCTTCCACAACCGGATATACGGCTGCAAATCGCGCATCATCTTCCGGAACTGCTCGAGCGTCAGCGATTGCGCCCCGTCGCTCACCGCCTTCTCCGGATTGGGATGCACTTCCACGATGATGCCGTCGGCGCCGATTGCCACGCCGGCGCGCGAAAGCGCCGGCACCAGGCTGCGCTTGCCGGTGGCATGGCTCGGGTCAAGTACTACCGGCAGGTGCGTCATCTCGTCCAGCACCGGCACCGCGCCGATGTCGCACGTGTTGCGTGTGGCGGTCTCGAATGTGCGAATCCCCCGCTCGCACAGAATCACGTTGGGATTGCCGTGCGCCACGATATACTCCGCCGACATCAGTAGTTCCTTGATCGTCGAGCTCAACCCCCGCTTGAGCAGCACCGGCCGCCCGCACGTCCCCAGCGTCTTCAGTAGAGCGAAGTTCTGCATGTTGCGCGCACCCACCTGCATGCAGTCGGCGTATTCCGCCACCAGCTCCACGTCGCGGTCGCTCATCACTTCGGTGACGATGCCCAGCCCGGTGGCTTCCTTGGCTTTCCGCAACAGCTTGAGGCCCTCCAATTCGAGCCCCTGGAAATCGTAGGGCGACGTGCGGGGCTTAAAGGCGCCGCCGCGTAGCATCTGCGCCCCCGCTTCCGCCACGGCTTCCGCCGTCTGCATGATCTGCTTCTCGCTCTCCACTGAGCACGGCCCCGCCATCATCACGAATTGATCGCCGCCAATCTCCAGCCCGTTAATCCGAATGACGGAATCGTCCTTCTTGAATTCCCGGCTAACGAATTTGTACGGCGCGGAAATGCGGACCGCGCTCTCCACCCCCGGCGTGGCTTCGAGCGATTCCAGACACGCCGTGACATCGCCTACCCCGACCACCCCGATCACCACCCGCGCTTCTCCTTCTATGGAGTGCACCTTGTAGCCGAATTCCCGGATCCGCTCACAAACGTGTTCAATCTCTTCCCGCGTGGCATGCTGCCGCATCGAAATAATCATGATTCCCCTCCGCCAGGCACAAAATAAAAACCCACTCGATTCGAGTGGGTTGGTTTGAAACTCAATCTATGCCGCTTCAACCAACGCCACTCTAACGGCTCTGGCAAAACGGCCAGAACCGGTTTGTAAACGAGTTGGCGTAGCGATACGGCATGAAAGATCGAGTATACCCGATCTGCTGTGCAGAATGCAAACAAGATGTGTCCTATTACAAAGTTGGGGCACCACCTGTCGACGGTGTATATTATTCCAGCTGGGTTTCGACGGGGGTCGAGCGCCCGCTCTCGTTGCCCGTCTGGTCAAAAGCGCTGACCGCGTAACGGTAGGTCTTCCCGTGCTCGACGGCCCGATCGGAATACGTCGGAAGCGTGGAAGTATCGGCGAGCTTTTCAAACGCGCCTCCCTCGGTCGACCGATAAATCCGATAACCCGCCAAGTCATTTTCGGTATCGCTCTCCCAGGTCAGCTCCATGGAATTGAGAGTGGGGCTTGCGCGTAAGCCGGCCGGCACGGCTGGTGGAAACACATCTTGCGGCGTAATCGAAACTTGCTGAGACAGTTCGCTTTCCGCCTCGTGATTGTCGCCAAGTTTCTCGATGGTTTGGACCTGGTAGGTATAAGTCTTTCCATACTCGGTCGAGGTATCAGTCCAGGGCGACTGGGGCACATCCGCCAAAGTCGTGAAGCCCTCCGTACCCGAGCGCCGGAAAATCCGAAAATCCACGCCCGCCGCCTGCCAGCTCAACCTCGCACCTTGAGGTGTGTTGTCAGCGTGAACTGCTGCGGGAGCCTGCAGCGGCGCGATCACGGGTACAATCGCCAGAGTCGACCAGCCCGACTCTTTGCCGTTGCGGCCGCTCGTCCGAACGCCGATTGCGGCCTCCTTTCCGGTCCAAGTCGCCGACGGAATCTGGTAGGTCGCGCTGCCGTTCTCCACCACACCAGCCGGGACTGGCACCGCTCCGGCCACCCAAACATCCTCCTGGT
>DATGII010000122.1:0-4861 GCA_035295805.1 Bryobacteraceae bacterium
CCGCTCGGGCCGCGGCTTGCCGCGGGTCGGGAGGAAAGTCCGGTCTCCACAGGGCAGCATGCCGGCTAACGGCCGGGGGGATTCGCTTCAAGGCGGGTTCCACGGAAAGTGCCACAGAAAATATACCGCCGCGGCATTCGTGTCGCGGCAAGGGTGAAAAGGTGCGGTAAGAGCGCACCGCGAGCCGGAGCGATCCGGCCGGCAGGGTAAACCCCATGCGGAGCAAGACCAAATAGGAGGGGAGGAGCGGCCCGCTCCGTTCGACTCTCGGGTAGGTTGCTAGAGCCGGGCAGTAATGTCCGGCCCAGAGGAATGGCCATCGCCCTTCCGGGTACAGAAACCGGCTTATAGTTCAGCAGGCCCATCGTTTCAGCGCCGGACGGATTCGCGGCGCGTCTTCGTGTACGATAAACCTCTTCGCGCGACAATAAAACCAGTGTCCGGTCCTTGGGCTCGCTTTCGTTCCGGTTTGGACCTGGGTGGCAGGCATCAGGTCACGCGGCTCGGGCTGCTGTTTACGCTCGTCTGGGTGCTGGTGGCGCTGGCCGCGTTCGCATCCGCCAATAACCTGCTGTTCCTGATCCTGGCGCTGCTGCTTGCGACGCTCATGATTTCCGGCTTCATCAGCCGTCTCTCGCTCGCCGGCCTGGAACTTGATTTCCTCGCGCCCGAACATATCTGTGCCGGCCGCAAATTGACCGGCCGCATCGTGATTCACAACACCAAGAGCTGGATGCCGTCGTTCAGCATCCAGGTGACCGCGTCGCGCGAAAGCGGTCTGCTCGCGCCGGTCTATTTTCCCGCGATTCCCGGAGGCGCGCGGATCGAAGAGCCCGTGGAAATATACTTCGCCTCAAGAGGCGCCTACCGCCAGGACCACCTTCGATTGTCCACGCGCTTCCCTTTCGGATTCGCCGAGCGGCGGCTTCATGTTCCGCTGCGCCGCGAGATCGTCGTGTATCCCTGCATCGATCCGAAGCCAGGGTTTGAGGATTTACTGGTAGCGCTCCAGGGCGAGCTCGAATCGTTCCATCGCGGGCGCGGCCACGATTTCTATCGCATCCGGCCCTATGAAGCGTTGGAAAGCGCCCGCCACGTGGATTGGAGGGCCACCGCTCATACCGGGGATCTGCAGGTCCGCGAGTTCACTACCGACCAGGAGCTCAGCGTGGCGTTCTTCCTGGATTTAGATTTGCCCGACGCAGCGGACACCTGGTTCGAAAGCGCTGTTGAGTGCTGCGCCTTCCTTTGCTGGAACATCACGCGGCGCGGCGCAAGGTTGCGTTTTTGCACTCAGGAAGCGGATTGGCAGCTGCCCGAAGAGGCCGAGGTGTATACTGTCTTAAAGTATCTCGCGACTGTAGCGCCCCGACCGGGAAAGCCGTTAGCTGCTTCCAATGATCGAAATGTCTTCCACATCGTGTTTACGGCCATCCCGGATCGTCTGGCGGAGTCCGGCTGGGATCTGTCGGGGAACCGCGTCCGCGTTCTCGCGCCCGGCGATACGGTCTTTGCCGGCGTCCGCCAAACGGCAGCGTCAAACAAATAAAGATATAAATGTATAGGGGATCGTTTGGGGTAGGTTGAGGAGGTTGTCTGGAAATGCCGTGTCGGCGCACGCGCACGAAGGTTGGGATCTGCCTTCTTTTCTCATTCATATTGCTCGGGATCATGGCCCCGGTTCGGGCCGATGTCACCGCCTCGATCTCCGGCCACGTGGAGGACTCAAGCGGCGCGTCGGTCTCTGGCGCAACCGTGACCGTTAAGAGTCTCGATACCGGCGCTGTTCGGACCACGACGACAGGCGATTCGGGAGACTATCGTATCTCCGCCCTCCCGCTGGGCCGGCAGGAAGTCAAGATTGAGAAACGCGGCTTTGAGTCTGTCGTACGTGAAGGCATCACGCTTGTCGTGGGACAAGAAGGCGTCGTAAATGTGAGCATGACGCTCGGCGAGTTCTCTCAACAGGTGACGGTGACCGAAGCGATTCCTCTTGTGAACACCACCACGGCCTCGGTCGCGGGGCTGGTGGGCGAGCGCGACGTGAAAGAGCTGCCGCTGAACGGCCGCAGCTTCGACGACTTGATCACGCTCAATCCTGGAGCGATCAACTACAGCGCCATGAAGAGCGCCAACACCAGCACCAGCGACGGCAACACCTTCACGGTCGCGGGGCGGCGTCCCGGCGACAATCTGTTTCTACTGAACGGCATTGAGTACACAGGATCGAGCCAGCTCGCGGTGACGCCGGGCGGAGTGAGCGGCTATCTCCTGGGCATCGACGCGGTGCGCGAATTCAATGTTCTGACGGACACCTATCCGGCCGAGTACGGCAAGCGCTCCGGCGCGCAGGTCAATGTCGTCACGCAGTCCGGCAGCAACCAATTGCATGGGACGTTGTTCGAATTCCTGCGCAACAGCGCTTTGGACGGGCGCAACTTTTTCAATCAGAACTTCGTTCCGCCGTTTCGCCAGAATCAATTCGGCGGATCTCTGGGCGGGCCGCTTAAAAAGAACAAGCTCTTCCTGTTCGGCAATTACGAGGGATACCGGCAGAGTCTGGCGATCTCCAGCGTGAGCGTCGTGCCGGACGCCCAGGCGCGGCTTGGTTTTCTTCCGAACGCGTCGGGTGTCGAAACCAAGGTAACCAATCTCAATACAAACATTCTGCAGTACATGCAATTATGGCCTCAGCCCAACGGCCCGGAACTGCTCGCCAACGGCATCGCGAGCGGCACGGCGCTGTCTTACAACAATCCCAAGCAGTCGATTCGAGAAGACTTCGGGACCATGCGCACCGACTACATGCTCGGCGCTCATGACACGATGTCGGCCGCTTACACGGTAGACGATGGCAACAGCCTGGTCCCGCTCGCGGATCCGCTGTTTGCTTCCTACACGGCGCTGCGGATGCAGGTCGCGAGCGTGGAAGAAACGCACGTCTTTTCGCCGACGATTCTGAATACGTTCCGCGCCGGCTTTTCGCGCGCCGGATTTGCGCTCGAGTCATCCTTGCTCGCGTCGTTCCCCTCCAGTCTCTCGTTCGTAAGCGGCGGCGGGCCGGGCGGAATCGTGGTGGGCGGCGGAACTACGACCACTGGGCTCGCGGCCATCACGTCGGCCGGCCCCAACAACGCCGCCGGGGTGTGGAACCGCAGGAATTTATTCACCTATAACGATGATGTCCAGATCACCCGCGGGCGCCACACTCTGAGCTTCGGCGCATGGTTCCAGCGCATCCAGGACAACGAAGACACCGCGTCGCGCCAATTGGGCGTCGCGACTTTCACCAGCCTCACGACCATGCTGCAAGGCACCGTGAGCACGTTTCAGGTGGTGCCCGCGCCGAACGAGCTGGGTTGGCGCAGCCTCTTCGGAGCCTGGTATTTCACCGATACGTTCAAGATCACTCCGAGCCTGACGCTTGAAGCTGGGATCCGTCATGAATTCACCACAGGCTGGAACGAAGTATCGGGACGCGCCGCCAATTATCTGACAGACTCAAACGGCGTCCTGGTAACAACTCCGCGCGTCGCCGGCTCAGCGTTCACCGACAACAAAGCCACCCGGCTCTTCGGGCCGCGCGTCGGCATCGCCTGGGATGTTTTCGGGAACGGCAAGACCGCCATCCGCTCCGGTTTTGGCACATATTATTCGCTGATCGAGGCTCTCAGTTTCCAATTAAATTCGGTGGCGCCCTATAACGGCTCCGTGTCGTATTCGAACGTCGCCCTGCCATCGGTTCTCCCGGTGTTTCCCGGGGCTTCGCCCCCGCCCTCCTGCGGACCGGGCGTTCCGCAACCCTGCACGACATTCGCCCCGGTGGGCGTTCAGCCCGATGCCCGAACGCCTACGGTGGAAGAATGGAACTTTCGCGTGGAGCAACAGCTCGACCGCAATACGGTAGCTCGGCTGGGCTATGTCGGATCGCACGGCTATCACGGGCTCCTCAGTGTCGATCCGAACAGCATTCCCGCTGCTGTGTGTGCCAGCGCCAGTGGTTGCACGGCGGGCGGAACGCCAGGAACCACCAAGACGACGGTGCCTCAGGGCGCACAGTACATTCCCGTGGCCGGACGTCCCAATCCCTATCTCGCTGCAGGCTTTTTCTGGTACACAGAAGGCAACAGCAGTTACAACGCGCTGCAGGTGGACGTGACGCATCGCCTGAGCAATGGATTCGAGGTGCGAGGGAATTACACCTGGTCGAAGAACCTGGACATGAACTCGGGACTCACCGGCGCACAGTCGCAGAACCAGGCCCAGATGATCATGGACCGCAATAACGTTCTGCGGGATTGGGGCCCTGCTGCGCTGAACATCACGCATCAGGCCAGCCTGTCGGGTCTCTATGCGCTGCCTTTCGGGCACGGTAAGCGCTGGCTGGCAAGCGCCGGACCCGCTGAAAAACTCGTGGGGGGCTGGCAGCTGAACACAATTGTCACGCTTCTTTCCGGATTCCCGTTCACGCCGCTGGTCGGGTCGAATCGATCGGGCGACGGCGATACCCGCAATCCCGACCGGCCCTCACTCAATCCCGCGTTCTCCGGCCAGGTGATCACCGGAAATCCCAGCCAATGGTACAACCCGAACGCGTTCACCCTGCCGGCTGCGGGCACCTGGGGAACGTTGGGACGCGGAGTTTACACAGGCCCGGGGCTCGCCGATGTGGATCTGTCGGTCTTCAAGACCACGGCCCTGAGGGAGCGCGCCAGCTTGCAATTCCGTGCTGAGTTCTTCAACGCCATCAACCACACAAATTTCGGCTTGCCAAACACCACGGTTTTCTCGGGCACCAGCATCAACGCATCAGCCGGGTTAATCACCGCCACCGCCACGAATTCCCGGCAGATCCAGTTCG
>DATGII010000123.1:0-42720 GCA_035295805.1 Bryobacteraceae bacterium
ACATCTGGGTGGTTGATGAAGGCACCAACATGGTGATTAAGTTCAACCCCGCCGGAAAGGTGGTTATGGTGCTCGGCCGGCGCCCGCCGACCGTAGCCGGCGCCGTGGCGACCAATCCTGCTCCGCCCAAGCCCCCCGCCGCGAAATATCTGTTCGGCCGACCCACCGATGTCGGGTGGGATCCACAGGGCAATATCTTCGTGTCGGACGGCTACGTCAATAACCGGGTTGTCAAATACGACAAAAACGGCCGGTTCCTCAAGCAGGTTGGCAGCGAGAAAGCCGGCTCCGAACCAGGCCAGATGAACCTGCCGCACGGCCTCGCCGTCGACCTGAAAGGCAACGTCTACGTGGCCGATCGCTCCAACAACCGCATGCAGGTCTTCGACAATGATCTCAACTTCAAGTCCGTCTACGACAACATCGGCACTTCCTGGACTGTCTGCGTTTCGCCCGGCCCGCACCAGTACCTGTTCACCTCCAACTCCAATCCCAACGGCAACCCGCCCGGTTCCTGGGACAACACCGGCGAGATTTACAAGATGGAATTGGATGGCACCGTCCTCGGCCGCTTCGGCCACGCCAGCAAGCAAATGGGAGGTTTCCAGGTGGTCCACATGATGGATTGCCGCAATCCGAACCAGATCATCGTGGCGGAAATCGAGTCGTGGCGCGTTCAGAAGCTGCTGCTGATGGCCCCGGCCACGAACGGAAACACAACGAGCGCGGCGCGATAAGGAGAAACTCATGAGACATTCTTTACCCAATCTGCTCGCAGCGTCCGGCCTGATGGTTGCCGCCGGAGTTGTGGCCGCCGCGCAAGTGCGCGAGATCTCTTTCGATTCCGCCGATCCGCTGAAATTTTCCGCCAACATCCCGATCGGCGAAGTCGGGGGAGTTGCCACCAACTCCAAAGGCGAGATCTTTGTCTATACGCGCGTCGGTCATCCGACCATTACGATCGGCACCGCGCGGCCGTTCGCGCACGGGGGGTCGCGCCTGTACGAGTTCGATCGCACGGGAAAATTTGTTCGCGAAATCGGCCAGGATTCCTATGGTTTTCTCGTCGCCCAACAGGCGCGCGTCGATCCTCACGACAATCTCTGGGTAGTCGATCAGATGTCCAGCATGGTGATTGAGTTCGACCCGGCCGGACGCGTTCAATTGCTGCTCGGCAGAAAGGCGGAGTCGGAGCGGGTTCCGGCTCTGCCCCTCAACCCGCAGCCCGGCGCCGGCGGAGGTGAACGCGCGGCGGACGCCGAAGGTCCCCCGCGGCGCGGGCGCGGAGGCCCTCCCGGAGCCGGAGCGCAGAGCGACGTGTTTCAGCGTCCTACCGACGTGGCATGGGATTCCACCGGCAACATCTACGTGGCCGACGGGCTCGGCAACGCCCGCGTCGCGAAATTCGATAAGACCGGCAAATTCATCAAGTCCTGGGGATCGCGCGGCGCCGCACAGGGTCAGTTCAACGGGGTGCGCGGAATCGCCATTGATGCTCAGAACAACGTGTATGTTGCCGACGCCGGCAACAAGCGGATCCAGGTTTTCGACGGCGACGGAAATTTCAAATCGCAGATCGCCGATATCGGCGCGCCGGCGGCGCTTTGCATCACACCCGGCTCGCACCAATACCTTTACAGCTCCAATTCCAATCCCCCTGACGATATCGACTCCGCTGGCGAGATCTACAAGCTCGAGTTGAGCGGACAAGTCGTCGGTAAGTTCGGTCGGGCCGGCAAGCTGCCGAAGGAATTTGGAACCGTCAACGCGCTGAATTGCCGGGGCGAAAACGATCTGTTGGTTGGCGAGATCGGCAACTGGAGAGTGCAGAAGCTGACTCTGCGCCCCTGAGCGCCACAGCTCGAAACGCCGGCGAATGGGCCGCCGGCGCTTACTTACTATCGACCTTCACGACCTCGATCACCAGGTCCTTCGGCACCAGCATCTGATGCGGCACCTTGGCCGGCACGTGAAACACGTCCCCGGGCGCCATCTTATGGCTAGTCGCGCCAGTCAGAGATTTGCCGCGAATCTCTCCCGGTGCGGTGGTGTGGCCGCCGACGGTGGTGCCGCCAATCAGCAGCGTTCCTTCCCCGGAGATCACGTTGATCACATCCACCTGGCTCTCATGAACCTCCACTTCGCCATCGCCTTCGCGATGGACCAGCAGCAGTCCGTGATTCCCCCAGTTGGCCACGCGGTCCAACCCTACTTTGTGTTCATCGATCTTGGCGGCTTTCGCTTTCGATTGCAGCTCCGCGGCGGAATACGCCGCGAAACCGGGCGGATCGGCGGCCATTAAGGGCAATGCAACAAGAACCAGCAGCATTTTCATAGGGGGAATCGTATCAAGAGCCGCCGGAACCGGCAAGCCGGCGGCTCGGCCAGGCTTGCCGTTGGATTACTGCGGCGCAGCGACCGATCTTTGCGCCAGTATCGCGGATAGAACGCGGCTCACCACGGATCCCGACGCTTCCGTATCCGTCTGAGCGCGCCAGCCCACGAAACCATCCGGCCGTACCAGCACCGCTCCCGTTGCAGTAATGCCGTACGCGGCCGCAAAACTCGGATCCCCCAGCCGATGCACATCGAGTTTGATTCCCGCTGCGCGCGCTGCATCCGGCCCGTGCTGCAACCATGCGCCGCCTTCCGGTCCCGCGAGCATAACGAAATGCCGGCCGAACCAATCGAGCGTCGACCGGGTCTTGCCTTCGTGATTGATCACGAGATGCGGCGCGCGCGTGCCGGGCCGTCCCTTGGTTTCGCGCGCCGGCTCGACGATCAGGCCGTCATCCGGTCCATCAGCGATTAGCGCCGCCGAGCGGTAGCGGTAACCAAGATCGACATCCAGATCGTTGGCTATCGGCTGTATGCCTTCGGTGCCCAGATGCCGCGCCCACCGGGTCACATACCGCGAATACGCCTGCTCAACCGTGAACGCACCCACCGGTCTCCGTTCCTCGTCGTAAGTGGCCAACAGTTCCGCCCCCGCGACCCCGTTCAACACCAGCGCCAGCTTCCACGCCAGATTATGCGCATCCTGCACTCCCGCATTTCCACCGAATCCCCCGGTGGGCGGCATGGCGTGCGCCGCGTCGCCCGCCAGAAAAACGCGTCCGTCGTGAAATCGCTCGGCCCAATCGGCCGTGGCCTGCCACTTCATGACGTTTTCGATCGTAACCGGCACGTCGTCGACTCCCAAAGCGATGCGCACGAGGTCCCGGCAGCGCTCCTCGGTGAGGCCGGTCCAGACGTCCATATTGGGGCGATCGGGATTGCCGAGCGAGTTTACGGCCAGAAAGCCCGAGTCGAACGGCTTCTCGATGCGAAAGAAACCGGTCAGTTCATCGTTGTAGACGTAGATCACGCTCAAATTGCGCCCGCGCAGCAGGTGCCCCACCCTGCCCCGGAAATAAATGGTGATGCTGTTGGATAGCAATCCATGCCCAAGCAAGCGAATTCCCAACTGCTCGCGGACACGGCTATGGCTGCCATCGGCAGCAACCATATATTGGGCGCGCACCGTCGAGGGCCGGCCGCTCTTGCCATCTTTAATTATTGCCGTGACGCCGCCGGCATCCTGTTCGAAGGACACCATGTCTGTGCCGAATCGCAACTCGGCGCCCGATTGTTCGGCACGTTGCTTGAGCAGGGGTTCGAGCAGCTTTTGCGTCAGAAACACGCGAACCGAAGGGCTAACGTCACGGACTCCTTCGTTAAGATTCGGAACGTACCAGGCGAGTTCCTTGCCGGCCAGGGTATCGACCGCCATCACCGCACCGTCCTGTACGAATTGCTCCTCGGATTTTTCCAGCGCCAACTGTTCGATTCCGACCGCGCGGAAAATCTCCATGGTGCGCTGATAGATTTGCGCGGCCCGCGGGTAAATCGCCGTGCCCGGATGGTGCTCAACCGTGAGCGAACGAACACCATGGTCGGCCAGAAACAGTGCCGTGGAGAGGCCCACCAAGCTTCCGCCAACGATCAGAACTTGAACCTCGATATCGGGCATCGCTGGCATCCTATCACGATCGGCTCGTGTAAAAGCCCGCTCGCCGATAGGAAGCAGTCGCGGAAGAACTAAGAGAGCGGTAGGCGGCTCAGGCCGAATTCGCTCGCCCCAGAGGAGCGTCCGGTTTCGGAGCCACGATCAGGTTCTCAAGCACGATCTGGTGGACTTTTAACAATAACTCCACTTCCTGGAGCGGCACCTGCAGCACGTCCGCGATTCGCGCCGGACTATCGCCGCGACGGTGCATCCGGAGCGCTTGCGATCGTGTGCTGATATTGAAACCACGCCGGGGCATCGGGGGCGGAGCCGGCCCGCATTCCCTGATATGGTGCACTTCGGCGGTTAGCTCGCTGACCGCCTCTTTGGCCGACGCGAATTCGGCTTCCAGTTGCGCCTGCCGGGTCTTCGCGCGCCGGTCGTAACTGCGTACGGATGACTTCGTGTTCAAAATCGCGGCGAAGCTGAGCGCCAGGCCTGCCAGTCCCAGGCTGCACATCACACCGAAAGGAAGGACGAGCATATCCATGGCGGAACTCCCAGGCATATTCGCCGAATCAACAGAGAGCGGCCATCAGAGCGCCGCGAGCCGTTGAATTCAAAGCGTCGGCCGACATTCTAATCTCCGATAGCGGCACCGGGAAATCGCTGCCGCGCAGCGCGCGCCCGAATTGGTCCAGAAATCCCTTGGGCATGGCCGTGCCCCCGCTCACCACCAGCGGAATCGCTTGATCCAGCTTGGGCAGACGTTGGGTCGCGGCAATATGGCCGCGCAGCGATTCCACCAGGCTGGAAATCATGTCCTGGTAGTAGACGTTCAGCGCATTGTGAATCCGATCGCCGTTGAGTCCGTTCAGCTGGAACGCTTGCTCCTTCTGTACCCGCAGACGGGTGGCGATTTCGCCGGTGACCATCGCCGCATGGGCGTCGATATAGTCACCCGCCTTAGGCATGCTGAAACTGATCACTGGAACCGACAGCACCGCCAGGCAGACATTGCAAAGGCCGCTACCGCAAGAAATGCCGATGCCGGTGTAGTTGCAGGCCCCCAGCTCGCCGAAGACTACCGCCAGACCCTCTTCGATGGGAGTGCCGTCGTAGCCAAGCTCCGTCAGAATCTGGCGGATCGAAGCCTGGTGATACGCGTTGCCACCGTCGCCGTCCGGACCTGCCGATGGCACGCTAAAGAACACCTTTTGGTTTTCCACAGCGGCTTTTCCGATGAGCTTGGTGATGATCTTTCGCACCACCAGCGGGCTATGCGGCTCATTCGGATTCAAGACGCCTTTCTTCATGGGCCGCCGGGTCTCTACGTGGAAAACTTCCGCAAATCTCTGGGCGTCGTTGCCGGCCACCACCAGTTCGCCGTCCCGCACTTCGTGAAAGACGTTCTCCCGTTGAAGCAGACTCTCGGCGAGCTTGGAATGCGGCATGGTGATGAAGGCGTTCAGCTCGGCTTCATATTGATATTTGCGGTCTCCGTTCCGCGCCACGACGATCCGGCTGGTGCCCACGTCCAGCCCCAAAGGTTGCGCGTATTCAAATTCGCTCTTGCTCATCGACGGTTTCTCCCCATTCGCTTCATGACTACTCATACGGTAAGAGCTCCTCGCGCCGCATCCGCTCGGCAAAGCGCCGGATCCTGCGGACCACATCCCGATCCAGAGGCGGCTCTTTGGCGCCGATCCGCAAGCAAGCCGCCACCGCCAGAACCATCAGGCAACCACTCAAAATCAGCATGGCGGCGCCTCACCTGTGCGCAACCGTGGCCCGTTCCAGAACGGCCGTGAGGCTGCTCATACCGGCCGCGCTGCCCTGCGGGACGCAGTACGCCGCCGCTTCCGTGATGCGCTGTGATTCCTGCTGCTTGGACCGTTGCCACTCGCGAAAATTCTCTTCTTCCTTCGCGACTTCATCCAGGTTTGCCTGGATCCGTCCCATGTACTGCGCGGTCAGCCGGTCCAACTCCTGCTGGATCTTCCTGTTTTCATCAAGCTTCGATTGCTCGAAAGCATGCAGCCTGCTCCCCTGCCCTTCCTCATAATCATTGAGTGCCCGTTGCCGGACGACGGCGTCCTGCAGCAGGTCCTCGATTTCGACCCCGGCCGCTTCCAGCGCCATTAACAAGGAACAGCGCCGGGCTTCCGGAGACATTCCCGAAAGATGCGGGCTGTTCATCATTTCCGCCACTTTCAGAATCCCGTAAGACAACCGCGGCGGCTTCACCGCCGCACTCTGGTATATGTGTTCGAATGGGCCGTATTTGGGAACACCGCTGGCCGGCGCGGCGGCAGCCGCCGCGGGCGCGCGCGGCGCCGCGGGAGTGTCTTCAGATGGGCTGGACGGCCGCGTGGCGCCGGACTCCACTGGCTTCGGCTGCGGCGCCATCTCCTCAATCGACGGCAGTGTAAACCACTTCTTCAACATCGAAAGCTCCTCGGCTCAAATTCCTGTTTCCGACTATTCCATCGGATGAATGATCCGAAACTTCATGCCTACGGCAAAAAAAACCGCGCTTCTAAGAAATGTTCGGCTTCCATCCGATAACCGGTCGTGGAAATCCACGCACGCTCGCACCCCGAGCGCAGTTTGTGGGTGGATTGGCTGGCCGGCCGCATTCCGGATCCCGTTACCCGCTTGCGGTTTCTCCAGACAATGGCGCCCCAACCGGAACCCCCGCGCTCAAGGAGACGGGTTTTTCGGCTTGTGTTGGCCGCGCTGCTCCCCCTGGCCCTGGCGTCCCTCTGCGTGGTTCAGAGCGGTGGGCACCCGCGCGCCGCTTCGAAACCCTTGCGCCACGCGATCCTACCGCCTGCCCGGACCAACCGGGCCGTGAACAGCGTATGGCTCGTCGAGAAAACGGGTAGCTCAGAGGTTTACAGCAACGGCCTCCGGATCGATGACCGGTTTCGCGTGTCAAATCACCCCCGCGCCTATCTGGCATTTCCCTTACACCCAGCCAGGCAAACCGCCGGAGTGCGCCGCTCCGGACCCGCGGGCATCGTCTTTCACGCCACTCAGAGCCGCCAAGCTCCATTCGAAGCGGACCAAAACGGTGTACTCAAGAAAATCGGGGAGTCATTGCTCGAGTACGTCCAGCGGAAGCGGGCGTATCATTTCTTGATTGACCGATTCGGCCGCGTGTACCGCGTGGTTGCTGAACCGGATGCGGCGAATCATGCGGGTTTTTCGGTTTGGGCCGATGAGGAATCGCTCTACATCAATCTGAACCAAAGTTTTCTGGGGGTGGCCGTCGAGGCACAAAACCACCCTGGCCAGGATGAACCCGAGATGAACCCGGCGCAGGTACGCGCCGCTGCGATGTTGACCGAAATGCTCCGCTATCTTTACCACATCCCCGCTGATCACTGCGTGACGCATGCCCAGGTTTCGGTGAACCCCGCCAACATGCAGGTGGGCTATCACACCGATTGGGCTTCCGGCTTTCCTTTCGCCCAATTGGGGCTGCCGGATAATTACACGCGGCCGCTGCCCGCCTTGTGGGCGTTTGGCTTTGAATACAGTCCCGAATTCCTGCAGTGGGCAGGCAAACGGCTTGGCAGCGGCATCGAAGCCGGCGACAGGCTGCTGGGCGAATCCGCCGGGGCGGCTGATGTATCCCTCCACGCCTATCGCAAGCTCCTGCAGAATCAATACCATGCCCTCCTGGCCGAGGTCCGGCGCACCAATTCCGGCCAAAGCGAAGATTCCGAATAAGTTCTGCTAACCGGTTGACCCGGGTCCAGTCTAACGAACAGACTGGATGGAATTGGCCGACCCGGCGCTGGTTGCTCGAGCACGATCCGGAGACGCGGACGCGTTTCGTACGCTCGTGGACCGCCATAGCCGGAACCTGTTCCGTCTGGCGTATCGTATGACGGGGAACGAATCGGACGCCGAAGACGTGGTGCAGGAGAGTTTCCTGCGCGCCTACCGGCAGCTCGGCAAATTCGATGAACGCGCCGGCTTCGGCACGTGGGTGTATCGCATCGCGGTCAACTGCGCGCTCGACCTGGTCCGCTCGCGGAAACGCCGCGCCGAAATACAGCCCGACCCGGAGAGCGGAGAAGATCCAGTGGCGCGCGCGACCGCCGCCGGCCCCGGGCCCGACCGACTGGCGCTCAGCACAGAATTGCGCGAACGGGTCGCCGAAGCCATGAACGAACTCAGTGCCGCCGAACGCTCCGCGTTCGTGTTGCGGCACTTCGAAGGGATGCGTATCGAAGAGGTGGGCCGCGTCCTCGGCTGTCAGCCTGGAGCGGCCAAGCACAGCGTATTCCGCGCTGTCCAGAAATTGCGGCGGGCGTTGGAGCCCGTGGTGAGTACAGCCCGATGAAACATCTCACGCAAGAAGATCTGATCCTGCATTTCTACGCCGAGGGTGAGAACTTGCTTCTCGTGGAGCAGCACCTGGAAGAATGCGAGGACTGCCAGGCGCATTACCAGGCGATCGAGCGCACTTTGGCTGGAATGGACGCACTCACCGTTCCGGATCGAGGTCCCGGCTACGAAGCTCAGGTTTGGGCGCGTTTGCAACCTAAGCTGGCGGCGCGCCGCTCCTCCTGGTGGCATCCGCCGGTCTGGCGCTGGGCCGCCGCCGGCGCCGCCCTCGCCGCGCTGCTGGCAGCCGCGTTCTTGGCGGGACGCTCCTCAGCCCCGACCGCGCGGCCCCTGCAATTGGCGGGGAATGTGGCTCCCGAACAAAGGGCGCTGTTGACCGCGATCGGCACCCACCTCGAGCGTTCCCAAATGGTGTTGACGGAGTTGGCGAACGCCAGCGCCGCCGGGCCGCTGGATATTTCCTTCGAGCAGGAACGGGCCGCGGACCTGCTGGGCGAGAACCGGCTTTACCGGCAGAGCGCGACCGGTTCCGGCGACGCCCTCGTAGCAGACGTTCTGGACGAACTCGAGCGCGTTCTGCTCGAAATCGAGCACGCTCCGTCCCGCATCT
The DNA here is from genome assembly GCA_035295805.1 of Bryobacteraceae bacterium. Classification (GTDB taxonomy): domain Bacteria; phylum Acidobacteriota; class Terriglobia; order Bryobacterales; family Bryobacteraceae; genus PSRJ01. The sequence continues at coordinate 8,961 of DATGII010000123.1, forward strand.
CGCCGGACGAACTGGACGACTTGCGGCTGCGGCTGCGGGCCGAAGGCATTTTGTTCAAACTCCGGGTCCTGGGTTCCAATGTACGGGACCAGCAAGAGCCCATTCGAAAACCTCTGTGAGGCAACCCCCTATGATTCCTTATCGAATTTTCCTTCTGACCGGCGCCGCACTGTTCGGCGCCGCTCACGCGCAGACGCCGCCGGCCCCGCCTGCGCCGCCGGCTCCCCCTGCGGTGGGCTGGGATTTCCCGGCCGATTTCAACCTCGCTTTCGGCCCCGCGTTTCAGGATCAGCTGGCGCAGATTCGGGTCAACGCGGATCGGATCCGCGCGCAAGCGGAACAATTCCGCTTCGGACCACGAGGGCCGCGGCGCGGCGACGATGCCCTCTACGGCAGCGGCCAGCGTGCGCTCGACCGCAGCCAATGGGACGAAGCGCTGGCCAATTTTAATCGCGTGGTTGCCGATGGCGGTCCGCGCGCCGAGGGGGCGCTCTACTGGAAGGCCTACACGCTGAACAAGCTGGGGCGCCGCGATGAGGCGCGCGCCGCCGTGGCCGATTTGCGCAAAATGTATCCGGGCAGCCGCTGGCTGGACGACGCCAACGCGCTCGACATGGAAATCCAGCAGGCCGCCGGCCAGAATGTCTCTCCGGAAAATCAGCCCGACGAAGAACTGAAGCTGATGGCCCTCAACGCTCTCGTGCATTCGGATCCGGACCGCGCCCTGCCCCTACTGGAAAACCTGCTCAAAAGCGCGCAAAGCCCGCGCCTCAAGCAGCGCGCGCTCTTTGTGCTAAGCCAGACCGATTCGCCGCGGGCGCAACAAATGCTCGAGCAAGTAGCGCGCGGGGGCGGCAATCCCGACCTGCAGATGACCGCTATCACCTACCTGGGCGCGATTTCCCGCCGCAAGGGAAACACGCAGGTCCTCTACGATATCTACACCGCGTCAAACGATGTGAGCGTGAAACGCGCCGCCCTGCAGGCGCTGCGTTCGGCGAACGATACCGATCACATTTTGCAGGCAGTCAAATCCGAAAAAAACGCGGAATTGCGGACGGAAGGAATTCATTTGTTGGGAAGCCGGGCGGATGCCGGCGATACGCTGGTCGCCATATGGGCCAATGAACAGGACCAGCAGGTGAAATACGCGATCCTCGATTCGCTAACGGCCGAGCGGAATGCCAAGGCGCTGGTGGATTTGGCGCGCAAAGAGCGGGACGCGCAAATGAAGCGCGAGATCGTCCGCCGGCTCTCCAGCATGCAATCCAAGGAAGCCGCCGATTACTTGCTGGAGTTGCTGAAATGATCGCGGCGGTATGGGCAGTGGCGCTGGCTCTGCCGCTGGCCGCGCCTCCGAAACTGCTGGTCAATGCGCAGCTGCAGACGGCATCGGCCTCGGGCGGCCTGGAGCGCGCGTTCCAGCCGCTGGTCGCTGCCCAGGTACAGCCGGGATGGATCGGGTACACGGTACCGCTGGTGCGTGGGTATAACCTCGGTTGCGAGTACGTGAGCCCCGGCGGGCGCACGGCGCCCGGCGTGGTCCATCTGGAGCCGCCTGATCACGCCGTCATTCTATTTCGGGTCGAAGCCGGCGCCGTGACACGCATCCGCGTGCTCTCGCCGGATTGTGAAATCGACGCCGGCGGCGCGCCGGTGCATTGGCTGGAAGACGTGCGGCCCGCCGACAGTACGGCGCTGCTCGAGAATTTCGCCGACATGGCTTCCAGTACGCAAATGAAAGACCGCCGGGAACCGCTCCGCGAAAATGCGATCTACGCGATTTCCGTCACGGCGGACCCCGCGGGCGTCGAGTTCCTGATTGCCACCGCGCGGAAGGACCAGAACCAAAACATTCGGCGCGCGTGTATTTCCGCGTTAGCGCGCTCCAAAGATCCGCGCGCGGTGACATTTCTCGAGGATCTGCTGAAACACTGACGCGCCGGAGGCGATCGCTCCGCCGCAGTGCCCCACCGAGCGGAACCATCGGGAGATCCGACAACAATCAAAGCCACCCAAACACCTGCGCGCGGGTGCCGCCCCAAGGCGGCCCCAAAGCCGGTCCAGTTTGCCGGGACGTCCCGGTACGGTACACTTGTTGAAACTTATGCGACTGACAGCCGGCGACAAGCTGGGGCCTTACGAAGTTGCCGGGCCGATCGGCAAGGGCGGCATGGGCGAAGTCTACCGCGCAACCGATACGCGGCTGGGCCGGCCGGTCGCTATCAAGGTTTCCGCGCGCGAATTCAACGACCGTTTTGAGCGCGAGGCGCGTGCCATCTCGGCACTCAATCATCCCAATATTTGCACGCTCTACGACATCGGCCCCAATTATCTCGTCATGGAGCTGGTCGAAGGCGAATCGCTCACGGCAATCATCGAGCGCGGTCCGTTGCCGCTCGATAAGGCTCTGAATTATGGCGTGCAGATCGTCGACGCGCTGGCCGCCGCGCACGCCAAAGGCATCGTCCACCGTGACCTCAAGCCGGGCAATATTATGATCGCCCGCAACGGCGTCAAAGTCCTCGACTTCGGTCTTGCAAAACTCGGCGCCGAGCGCCTGCCCAGCGAATCCGGCATCGGCATTGAAACCGTCACCGAGCCCATCACTCGGGCTGGCACCACACTGGGCACCCTCTATTACATGGCGCCGGAGCAGGTGGAAGGCAAACCGACCGACGAGCGTTCCGATATCTTCTCTTTCGGTGTCGTGCTTTATGAGATGATCACGGGGCAGCGCCCCTTTACCGGGGACTCGCAGGCCGCCGTCCTGGCCTCGATGCTCAAGGATGCGCCGCCGCCGATGAGCCATCGACAGCCCGGGGCGCCGCGCGCTCTCGAGCGCCTGGTTCGCAAGTGTCTCGAGAAGAAACCCGAGGACCGGTGGCGGTCGGCAACGGATCTGAAGACCGGCTTGGAACTGATCGATCTCGATGCTTCGCCGATTAGCACAGCGAGCGCCAGCGCACCGATTCCCGTTCCGACGGCCGCCCAGCGGCCCGCGGCGTCAACAAAGTGGCTCTGGCCGGGCATCACCGCGGCGGTCATCGTGGCCGCGGCAGCCGCGGTGTGGGCGCTCTGGCCCAAGCCCGTTCCGGCCCGCGCGTCGCGGTTTCAGGTCACGCTGCCGGAAAACGTGCAATTCTACGAGTACGTTTCGGTCTCGCCCGACGGGCACAAGCTGGCATTTACGGCCAGAGGCTCGCAAAGCGGCATCTGGATTCGTGACCTCGACACTCTCGAATGGCGGCGCCTAGCAGGCACCGACGGAGCAGTCGGTCCGTTCTGGTCGCCGGATAGCCGCTATCTCGGTTTCGCGGTCGGTAGAGAGCTGAAGAAGATCGAAGTTGGCGGCGGACCGCCGCAGACCCTGTGCACGATATCGAGCGAGGTGGGCACCGGAGCCTGGAATCGCGACGGAGTCATTGTGTTCGGCGTACGCGGCGTCACCGGTGAACCCATTCGGCGCGTTTCTTCTTCGGGCGGCGTGGCCACTGAGGTTACCATGGTGGACCTCCCCCGCGGCGAAACCTTTCATGCTTTGCCGACCTTCCTCCCCGACGGCAAACACTTCGTGTATCTTCGCGGGGGCTCCGCGGAGGCGTCCGGCATTTACGCGGCCTCTCTCGACCTGAAGCCCGCCGATCAGCCCAAGGAACGCATTCTCGCAAACTCGTTCGCCGCTCCTTACGTGGATGGGAACCTGTTCTTCATGCGTGAAGGCACCTTGATGGTCCAGCCCTTTGATGCCGGCAAACTCAAACTGACGGGCGAACCGGTCCCCGTCGCCGAGCACGTGGGCACCGAAGGCTCGTCCGGCTATTTCTCCATCTCTCCGAGCGGCGTTCTCGCCTATCGAACCGGATCCGCCGCCACCATCGGGGTTTTGCAGACTTCGTGGTTCGGCCGAGACGGCAAGTTGATACGCAAATTGGAGCCCGGGCCGGAGCGGGGTCTGCGGTTATCTCCGGACGCGAAGTTCGCGATGGGACGCGATGCCGCACCCGGAGGCCGCGGGGACCTTTGGATGTTGGATTTGTCGCGCGGCGTCCGCACCCGGTTCACATTCCGCCAGGGCCCTGGAACCTTCCCCGTCTGGTCGCCCGACGGCAACAATGTTTTCTTTGCCGCCGGCGCTTCTACAATATCGGACACATTCTACGAAAAAGCGGTCAACGGGGCCGGCGAGGAGAAGCAACTTCTAAAAGAGGCGGGCGCCAGCCTGACGCCATCGGATGTGTCTCGCGACGGACGCTTTTTGCTGTATTCCGCACAAAGCCCCAGAAGTCCGAAAACGGGCCTGGATATGTGGGTCCTGCCCCTCCAGGGGAACAGCCAACCGGTGCTGCTGCTGGGCACTCCGTTCACCGAGGGGCTGGGCAGTTTCTCACCCGATGGACGATGGATTGCCTATTTTTCCAATGAATCCGGCCGGGTTGAGATCTATGTGCGGACCTTTGTCGCCGGACCTTCCGGTCCTCCCGCGCTGGGAGCAGGCAAGTGGCAGGTGTCCAAAGACGGGGCGGCGGGCGCCGCCAATTTCGGGCCGCCGCGGTGGCGCAACGATGGCAAAGAGATCATTTTCAGGGACGCCAGCAATACGATGCTATCCGTGGAGGTGAATGGGACGGGCTCGGGATTTCAGATGGGCTCACCGGTGCCGCTGTTCACCGCCCCCAATAACAACGGCGGAGACTGGACCACCGACCACAAGCAATTGCTGCTGACAACAGCGATCGAGCAGGGCACACCGGCGGCGCAGGTCCCCATCACTGTCGTTCTCAACTGGCAGGCCGATCTAAAGAAGTAGCCAGCCCTTCGCTTTTTCTAAGCGGGTCCGGCCGGACCGAAGGCTGCGCCGGCCCCGTCGGGATCCTACGTCCCGGGCAACTCCACCAGCACCGCCGTATGCTTCGGCACCGTCACGGATCGTGCCGTCTTCGCTACCTGCGCCGCCGCCTCCGCTCCGGCAAGCAACCGCGCCTGCTTCGCATCCAAGGCAGGAGCGGCCAGCACTTCCCGGACTTCGGCGCCGCCCAAGTTGACGGTCAAAGTGCGAGCGTCGTCCTTATTCAAAATGGCAACGATCCGCCTGCCGTCGGGCTGGCGCGCGGCATACGCCACCGCATTCACCGGGCCCGGATCGAAATCGACCTTCAGCAGCGTGGCTCCCACAAACCGGCTGGCGAACTTCATCCCATAGCCGACCGGTTCCAGCAAATACCGATCGTTCAGTTTGCCATCCACACCGCTGCCGGCCAGCGTTCCTTCGTTGGCGATCGGTGTGTAGAACGGCTTGGGGTGCGGCTCGTTGGGATCCTTCATTTCCGCCTCGCCGACGAAACTCCCGCCGACCGAGACCGCCTGCGCATGGCCGCTGCCGCCGTGCAGGTTCACTCCGCTGTATCCCATCGACATCAGCTGCAGGAGATAGTTCGCCGACCAAAGGGCCGACGCGAACACGTCGCTGAGCCCCGGTTTGCCGCCGCGGAACACGGTATTGCCTTCGGTCATCCGGTAGGCGGTATTCATCCTCTGCGCCGCCTCGCGTGCCACCGCGCCTTGCTTGATAGCGGTTTCATCCGGCATCATCAACCGCGGAATGTTCGCCTGCGGATTACTCGGCGGCCCGCCCCAGTAATGGTGATGTGACAGCGTCGTGACGTTGGGCTTCTGTTTTACCGCCGCCCACAGGTCCGCGATCCGCGTCAGCCACGTGACGTCGCTGGCGACGTCCGGCAAGCCGAATCTGGCTTCCGGCAGCGCACGCTCGACGGCCCGCGCGATCACCAGCCATTCCTCGAGGTAGCGGTCCGTGTTCCACTCGGCTGGTTCGCGCAACTTGTACCTGATGAAATTATCGACCTCGTTCCCGATCTGGAAGTATTGCAGCCGCGGCCCGAGCGTCTCCAAAACGAAACGCGCTTCGGGAATGTCCGTTTCGGGATTGCCGTAACCGAGGTTCAGGCCATAAATGCAAGTCCATCCAGTGGCCTGCAAGAACCCGTCGAGTTGGCGGATGGTCTCCGGCGTGATCGCGAAGATGTAGGTGGCCGGCCGCGAGCCGTCCTTCAAGATGATGTTGCGGTTTGGCGGCTCGTCCGCACTCCGCGCTTTCCACCATCCAAACTCGCTGGTGTTGCCGCCCAAGCGAAGTACGCCGCGCGGGGACAGGTTCCGGAACTGCTCCACCAGCCCACGATTGGCTGGCGAGAAGAACTTCGGATCTTCCAGCTGCATGTTCTCGTAGGAGAGCCCGATAAAATCCAGGGGGACCGTTTGGCCGGCTGCATCGCCAACGGTCAGTTTCACGCCCCCGGGCTGCGCTCCGTCTTGCCCGACTGAGCGAGAACTGAGTGCACCCGCCCCGGCCAGGATGCACGCGTTGCGGAGAAAGTGTCTGCGCAGTTGCTTGGCGTGGTTCATCGGAAGACTCCTTACGCCCGAAACGCTATCTGCCGCCGGCGGCGCGCCGCGGCATCTTACGCACGCCGTTCACCACCGGCGGAAAGTCTTTCAACTCATCGTAGACCTCGGTGATGAACCGGTCCTTGCTCTGCTGAGTGTCACCCAAGGTTGTCGCGTCGTAGGGCGCGGTCAGCTTCGCGGCCAATACGTCTTCGAGTGACTTGCCCTGGTCCCGTAATTTCTGCACCTTTGCGAGGATGTCGACCAGCATCGCGCGATAACCGAGCAAGTCCTTCTTCGTAACCAGCGTGCCGTGGCCGGGAACAAGGGTCGTATCCGGCCCGGCGATCTTTTCGATCAGGTCAATCGCCTCAATCATCCCTCGGATCGAACCGCCGTTGGCCTGGTCCGCAAATGGATATCCGAAGTTGCGATAAAAATCTTCGATATAGATCACGTTGGCCTTGTTAAAGCGCACAATGGTGTCTCCGGCCGTATGCGAGGGCATCATCGGGATAAAGTCCACCGTTTCGCCGTCCATGTGAATCGTGACGGCGGGCGTTCCCGGCGCGCCGTATTGATACGTCGAAGTGGGAACGCCGGCAGGATCGGGCGCGCGGCCGGCGAGCATTTCGTTTCGGAGATTTTCCTGCGCGAAAATCACCGCGCCCTGTTTGGCAAAGAATGCATTGCCCCCGGTGTGGTCCGCGTGAATATGAGAATTGACCACGACCTTAATCGGAGCGCTGGTAAATGTCCGGATGGTGTCCAGCGTCTTCGCGGCGAGCTGCGGGTCTTCCGTGTCGACCATCAGCACGCCATCGGCGCCGAAGAGCACCGCGACCCGCCCGCCGGCCGCATCCGGATGCGTCGGATCCAGACCCGCCGAACCGTGCAATATATAAACGTTCGGTGCCATCTTTTCCGTTACCAGCATCTCAATCTTCTCCCAGGGGGTTTGAAACCCGGCCGGGAACTGAAAGGGCCCCTTTCCCGGCGGGACAACCGTGATGGGATAGCTCTGAGCCCACGCGCTTCCGCAAGCAGCCAACACCGCCGCCACCGACCACCGCCGCACCGTCCTCTGTTGCATCGCGTTCTTTCCTCCAGCCTGAGTTCGATATTATCCGATCTGAAGCCCGGTCCGCCGCAGTGCCTTATCGAATCGACATTTCGGATCCGCCTCACAACGCGCTCGACCTGCTGGTGGAGTGGGGAGCTCTCGATATCGAGCCCGCGGGAGGCGGGCTGGCGGCGATCCTGCCCGACGCGGTGACGCCCGAAAGCTTAGCGGGCGCATTGGGGAGGGCCCGAGTGACGGTATCGGCCGCGCCCGCGCGGGACGACGACTCGGTGTGGCTGCTGCGTCCGCGAGTGGTTCGGATCGGCAGTCTTGTGATTGCGCCGGGGGAAACCTCCGCTCCTGCCGGCGCACTTCGGTTGATCGATTCCGCTGCCTTCGGGAGCGGACATCACCCCACCACCGCGCTGTGCCTGGAGACTCTGGAAGAGATGCTGGCCGGCGAGCGGGTGGCCCGCGTCCTCGATGTGGGCACGGGATCGGGGATTCTGGCCTTGGCCGCGCTGCGCATCGGTGTGCCGCACGCCACGGGCCTGGATCTCGACCCCGAGGCGCTCGCCGCCGCGGCGGAAAATGCGCGGCTGAATCACCTCGAGAACCGTCTGCAACTCGTGGCCGGCGGACCTGATGCCGTGGATGGCAACTGGCCGCTGGTGCTGGCGAACATCCTGGCAGCACCTCTGATCGAAATGGCTCCGCTTCTGGTGCGGCGCATCGCGAGCCGCGGCCGGCTCATTCTCTCGGGCATTCCGTGGTCGCTCGAATCCGAAGTCCGGCACGCGTACCAGCATCTCGGAATGCGTACGCTTGGCGCGAAGACGCGCGCCGGGTGGACGGCGCTGACGGCGCAGGCTTCATGGTAAGGCTGGCGCGCGAAAAGCCGGGATTTACGCCGCGACGCGCGACGTCTCGGGCAACCTCTGCCTAGCGTTCTGAGGATGCCGTGATCTCGCTCAGCGTGCGGAAGAACTGCTGCTTGCGTTCGGTGTTGATCTTCCAGTTGACCGGAGGACACTGATAACCATTGGAGTAGTCGTTTTTGCCCGGGTCGAAGTAACCCCACGACACGTACTCGGAAAGAGCCGCGTTCAAATGGTTGTCCGGCTCGTTGAAGCGGAAATGGTCGTCTTCGTTAATCAGCACGGGCATCGGGCGCCAGGTAGACGTCTGGCGCGAGGCCTGGATCATTTTGTGGATGCGTGCCGGGTCATCCGGGCCATTGCCGTGAAGCAGCAGAAAATCCGAAGCCTTGACCACATTCGCTTCGGCGGGCGTTCCTCCGCCATAACTGGTTCCCACGAGCAGGCGGCGGCCGCCGCGGGTGAGCGACTTGGCCTGCTCGATCAACTCGTGGACGCGCGGCGCTTTCAGAATCTCGTGATCGTAAGCGCGCACATTGCATTCGTTGTCAATTTCGACGAGCACATTTTTGCGCCCCGTATCGAGCAGCCAGTTCGTGGCGTTGGTGACAGCGCGGCGGACGGCGGCCTCGTCTTTGATGCGCTGGTCCTGCCCAAAGTAGAAGTAGCCGACAATGGCGACCATGCCCAACTGGTCGGCGCGCGCGAGGATGCGGGCGAGGCGGTTCATGTAGGCCGGGCGCAGGTTCCCATCGGGATCGATGGCGGAGTTTTCCCAAGGCTGCTCGCGCGAATAGCCCTCGGGACTCCCGCCCTGCAGATTCACCGTAAAGGCCAGCGCACCGTGGCGGCGCCATTCCGGCAGAGCACTGAGGAACTCGCGAACGTTGCGTTCGGGATCCCATTTGCCGGTGTCGGGGTAGGCCCATCGCGAGCGGGTCGCCGGATTCAGGTCGTCGAAGACCGCCTGCACGGCGCGCACATTCATAAGGAGGCCTTCGATCTTCAGGCCTCTATACATCCGGCCCGGGTATGTGGGCTTGCCGTTGAGAAAGAACCGGTCCGCGCGGATCGAGACCTCGGTGCGGCTGCCCAGGGCCGAGGTAAGAGAGGGCGCCGCGCCCGCCAATTTAAGAAAGGAGCGCCGGCGCATGATTCAGGCCCGCTGAGTTCTGCGGATGGGCAGCGGCGCTTCATGGCCGCGAGCTGTTACTTTTTCGATCGCCGCCGGCCGTTGGCCGGCGACGATCAGGGCATCATCGAAATTGTTAACGGTCGGGCAGACGTGCCGCGGAATCAGGTACAGGGCTTCTCCGATCTCGGGGCGGACGCCTCCCGTCACCTCCATGGGGAGGTGCTCTTCGCTGGGCTTGAGCGGAACCAGGTCCGGCCGGCCCGCGACGGCGCACGTGGGAACGCCGGCGTCGGCGGAGACCGCTTTATGCCCGGCGTCGCAGGTCAGGTAATTCGCCTTGGGATGACTGACCACGGTCGACACCACCACGGCCGCCGGCTGGTAGCCCCATTCGGCGGGCAACTGCGTGAGGCTGCTCATATCGCTATAAATTACGGTGCCTGGAGACGCGCGATGCACGAAGCGCCCGGAGCGAAACGGCGCGTAATTCGCCGCGCACGGGAAAGCGGGCGTGCCCGAGGTGATCACTTCACCAACAGGGAAGCCCGCGCGTTCCACCGCCGTCACGATTTCCATGAGCCGCTCGTAGTTGCGATGTGCCGCCGTTTCGCGCTCCTCCATTGCCGGCGCGGTGACGTGACCATCGTAATAATGCAGACCGCGAAACTCAATACCGGCCGCATTAATGTCGCGTACAAGCGCGACGATAGCCGCAAGATCGCCTTGCTCCATTCCCGTACGGTCCATCCCGGGATTCAGGTCGATAAAGAGGCCGACGGAACGGCCTTTCCAGGATGCCGCCTGCCGTGAATTCTCGACCAGCACCGAAATCCGCGCGCTGCGATTTTCCGCGGCCAATTCCGCGACGCGCGCCGCGTTGGCTCCGACCACGGGGTAAGCAAGCAGAACGTCCTTCATTCCGGCGGCGCAGGCGGCGGCAAGTTCGACGGTGGTGGAACATTTCGCCTGCGCGATGCCGCACTCGACCATGCGCCGCATGATGAAACCGAGCTTCGCGGTCTTCAGGTGCGGCCTCCACCGGTTGGCATCGCCGCCCAGCAGCCGGATGGTGGCCGCGATATTCCGGTCGACGATCTCCGGGTAGATGGCGAGCGCAGGTGTGAGCAGGGTTTCCACATCCGCGATCCGGTACGGTTCAGCGGGAGTCACCTTACCAGCTTACGCCCGTAACGACCCGTTTAGAGCGGCTGAGAGCATGTGGGCGGCGACAGGTGAGGATCCGGTTCGGCGCGTGCCCGGCGCAGGCGGTTGGGTGTAGAATGACTCGGCAGTAATCTAACGTTGGGAGGGACCATCATGTCTGTGCGCCGGGGAATGATCGGGGTCGCGCTCGCCATTATTTTTGTCGCCGGCGGGGCGTTTCCGGCCGGTGCGCAGGGCCGCGGAAGGGTGCCCGAACCCTATACCCCCGCGGCCGACGCGAAGGATCTGAAGGCCGTGCTCTTCCGGTGGATGTGGGGAATGGGCATGCTGAAGGGCCATGATGAACGCGACATGGTCGCAACCCTCGAATATCAGGGCAAAGGCACGATCCAGGTGGATGGACAACCTTGCGCCCTCACGAGCTATCGCGCCAGCACGAATTACCAGACGTTCAGCCAGCGGGTTCAGTACGCCTGCACCAAGGCGAATGGTGAGAAGTATTCGAACATCGAAGTAGTCAGCGGGCTCTACGCCTGGAACGAAGACACGCCGGGAGCGCAAATTGGTTCCCCGAAGGGAAAGACGATTCCGATGCCGGATCGCGTGGCGGAACGGCTGGTGCGATTCTGGGCAAGTCCGCAGGGCGCACCCAAAGCCGCGGTGGCCGGGACAACTGAGACATTCTGGCTGGGAGCGAATCCAGGCACTCTGTTCGCGGACGGCCTCATGAAGGCGGGGCAAACGTCGGTGTCTTGGGAGAACGGGAAGCCGGTGGTGACGTTCCCGATTCCGGGGGTGCCGGGAGCGATCGCAACCGCCACCCTGGATGCAACGAAGTATACGACCGATCGCGTCGTGGTGAAACAGGGCCTGGCAACTACCGAGTTCAGCTACGGGGAGTATCAGGATTGGAACAACCCGCTGAACAAGATCGGTGTGCTGTATGCCGGCACATTGACGGAGCGCAGGAACGGAGCCGCGGTCAGGGACCTGACGACCACGGTGACGGAAACGGGTGACGTGTATGTGGTGGCGCCCGTTCCGGCCAGCGTGAAGACCGCGATCCCGGTGACGGGGAAGATCCTGCAGGGCGTGATGGCGAAGGAGGAACCGAAAATAAATAAGTCGGCGCCGACTCCACGATTGGGCGACCATCCGGATCTATCGGGCAACTGGATGTATACCGATTGGATCGGGAATTACATGACGGGCGGGGGGCGGCGGTGCAGCCCGTGGCAGGGTCCGGATTGCAGCCGGGAGACGAATCAGACGGAGGATTTTGAGCTCTACTCGCCATCGCGGTTCGGCAATATCGGCCGGCCCATTTATAAACCGGAGAACTGGGACAGAGTCCAGCAGCTCGACATGTGGACCAACAAGTATGATCCGGTGATGACGTGCCAGCCGTTGGGCGTGCCGCGCGAGGGGCCGCCGCGCCGCATTTACCAGACGGACAAGGACATTACCTTTATCTATTACGGAGGCGATGCCGGAGGCGGCTACGGCGAGTATCGGATTATCCCGACCGATGGCCGCGCGCACCCCAAATCGGCGGAGCTGGATATCACGTACATGGGCGACACGGTGGGGCACTGGGAGGGCGACACGCTGGTGCTCGACGCCACCTCGTTCACGGACGCGACCTGGCTGGGCCGCGGCGGTCTCATCCACTCCGACCAGATGCACGTGATTGAGAAATTCAAGCGGGAAGGCGACGCGCTGCTGTACGACGTGACGGTGGACGACCCCGAGATGCTGGTGGAACCGTGGGTGTTGCCGACGCGAACGGTGGTGCGCAACCCGAATCCGAACGCAGGCCTGATCCGCGAGCGCGGCGACTGCCAGGTTCAGGAACTGGGTCACGCGACATCGCAGATCCGGCACTAGGGGCGCGGGACCAAGCGTCTCAATCGGCCCTTTCGACCTCATACGCACGGAGAAATTTTGCCAGTAGCTCCTGGGCAAAACCTAAGCTGCTGAGCCGCAGCGTTTTCCTCGCCACTTTTTCGCTTGACACTCACGTTACGTGATGCCGGAGAATGGAAACCGGCATGAGGCGGAAATCGATGGCTTACACCGTCAAACAATTGGCTGCGATGTCGGGCGTCACCGTGAGGACACTTCATTTTTACGATGAAATGGAGCTGTTAAAGCCCGCCTACACGGCGGCGAACGGCTACCGAATCTACGAAGAGCCGCAACTGCTGATGCTCCAGCAAATCCTCTTTTACCGGGAGCTGGGCTTCGAGCTGAAGCGCATTCACGAAATCCTAAGCCAGCGGAAATTCGAGAAAATTGCCGCGCTCACGTCACACCGGCAGGTTCTCGAAGAGAAGGTCACGCGGACCCGCACGCTGATCGAGACCATCGATAAAACCATCAGCCACTTGAAAGGAACAAAGAAGATGAAAAGCGAGGAACTGTTTACGGGCTTCCGAATCGGCGTAGGAAAAGACCGGTTCAATGATGGGTTCAACCGCAACGGCACGACTGTGGATTGCAAGGTGTCGGGAAAGGACACCGGTGGCGCGATGTGTGTTTTGGAGGTGAACGACACCGGATGGCCGCGCCACATCAACCGAGACCAGGACGAATGGATTTATGTCGTGGACGGCGAGGTGGAGTTGGAGATCGGAACGAAGCGGTTCCACCTCGGACCGCGCGAATCCATGTTCATTCCACGCAATGTAGAGCACACCTGGGGAGGCGTCCGAGCAAGGGTCATCAATACCTACCAACCAGCCGGAAAAATCGAGGAGTTTTTTCATGTGCTGGCAAAATTTAAGGACCTGCCGACGCGCGAGCAGGCGATCGAGAAAAGCTACACCGCCGAACAGAAAGATGGAATGAAGCGGGTGTTCGAAGCCCACGGCATGACTGTGACGGGCGCGGGGCTAGACGGTGATTCGGGGCGAAAGTAGGATTAGTACGCTGTCCCCGATATAAGGCCGATTTAAGCCCGCCGATCAGTAGCCCATCGCGGAGATGGGCGCGTCGTGCGGGTCGGATCCCAATATTGGCATTGCTGGGCGCGGCAGGTGTTCGTCCGCGTCCGGATGTTCGAAACGTTGGCGAATGGCGTAAGACGTGAACCGCTCCGCGGGAATGCGGCCGATGGTGCGGATCAATGCGCGGAATTCGCCGGGAGCGACATACTCGCCGAACGTGGCTCCGGCGGCTTTGGAGATGCTTTCTTCCATTAGCGTGCCGCCGAAATCATTGGCTCCGGCTTCCAGGCATGCCAGGGAATCTTCGAAGCCGAGCTTCACCCAGGAAACTTGAATGTTGCGGATGTAGTTATTTAAAAGAAGGCGCGACAGCGCGTGAACAATCAGATCCTCGTGAATCGCGTGGCCGGAGCGCGCGCGGCCGCTCTGGAAAAGCTTGGTTTGCGAGTGGATAAAACCGAGGGGAACGAACTCGGTGAATCCGCCGGTTTCCTTTTGAATGCCACGGAGCAGGAGCAAATGCCGGACCCAATGTTCCGGAGTCTCGGTGTGACCGTACATCATCGTGGATGTGGTTGGAATCCCGAGGCTGTGCGCGGTCCGAATGATTTCGATCCACTGATGCACTTTCAGCTTGTTGGGACTCAACGAGCGGCGGACCTGGTCGTCGAGGATTTCCGCCGCGGTTCCCGGAATGCTGTTCAGGCCCGCTTCTTTCAGCATCAGCAGGTAGTCCCGCAGGGGCATGCGCGTCTTTTCGACGCCGTAGGTGATCTCCATGGGCGAATAGGCGTGAATATGAAGCTGGGGCAAACGCGCCTTGATGGCCCGTAGCAGGTTGACGTAATAAAACCCATCGAAATCTTTGGGCAGGCCGCCTTGAATGCACACCTCGGTGGCGCCCTGTTCCACGGCTTCCACGGATTTGGCGACCAGCGTTTCGGTGGGATGAAAATAGGCGTCGGGCGCGTCGGCGGCCCGGCCGAAGCCGCAAAAGGCGCATCCCACAATGCACACGTTGGTGAAATTCAAATTGCGGTTCACCACGTAGGTGATGACGTCACCAGAGACGCGCCGGCGGATTTCGTCGGCAACTCTCACCAGCGCCAGACGGTCCTTGCCTTCTACGGTCGCCAGGGTCATGCCTTCTTCGAAGCCCAGGTCTTCTCCGACAAGAGATTTTTCGAGAGCATGAGCGACGTTGGGGCTCGCCGCTTGCAGAGCCCGATCCAGGGGAAGGTCACGCCATTCCAGACTTGCCGGTTTCAACATGGTTCATACTCCTTCACGAGCATAGCCGTCTTCCGCCTGCAGCGCGCGCAGGCGTCGTTGAAGACGAGGGTCCACGAATTCGGGCCGGGCGGCGAACTCGGGATAGATCGCCAGGCGCTCCCGCAAAACGAAGCCGGCGCCGGCCGATCGCGCGGCCAAGGACGAGAGTTGCGGCCAAGCGGCTTCGGGATTGATGAAGTCCTTGGTTACGGGCGAAATGCCGCCCCAATCGTTGATGCCGGCCTTTAACAGATCGGGATAATCGTCGGCGAGCAGGTTGGGCGGAGACTGCAGATTCATCGCGCCGCCGAAGATCAACCGCGCGACCGCGATGGTGCGCTCCAAGTCCTCTTTGGAAGGCTCCGGCGCCTGCGCCATGCGAATATCGGGCTTGGCGCGGAAAGGCTGCACGATCACTTCCTGAATGTGGCCGTACTTTTCCTGGGCGCCGCGAATCGCCAGCAGCGCGTCGACGCGCTCCTCGACCGTCTCGCCGATTCCGATCAGGATCCCGGTGGTGAAGGCCATGGACAGCGCGCCGGCGCTCTCAATGGCTCGAATGCGCAGCGAGGGGACTTTATCCGGCGCCTTCCAGTGCGGCCCTCCTACACGAAGCAGGCGCGGGCTGGCGCTTTCGAGCATCAACCCCACGCTGACGTTGGTCTCACGCAGGCGGCGCAGGTCCTCGGGGCCCATCAAGCCGGGGTTCGAATGCGGGAGGAGCCCGGTCTTTTCCAACACCAGCTCGCACATGGCAGCGAGATATTCGAGGGTGCGCTCGAAGCCCAGTCGATTCAGAAAACTCTTCGCCTCGGGGAAAACTTTCTCGGGCTGGTCTCCCAGGCTGAACAGAGCCTCTTTGCATCCGGCGCGGCGCCCCGCTTCGGCGACCGCCAATACTTCGTCCGGCGTCATGTAAGCGGGAACCCCGGGCTGGGGGTCGGAGCGGAACGTGCAATAGCCGCAGTAATCGCGGCAAAGATGGGTCAGCGGAATGAAGACCTTCCGGGAATAGCTGACGGAGCGGCCTTTCGAGCGGTCGCGAAGCGCGGCCGCGGCCTGGAGCAGCAGCTCGAGCGGGGCTTCCTCCATCAAAGAAAGCGCATCTTCGCGCGACAGCGGACGGCCGGCGATTCCTCGCTCGAGAGCGGCACCCACGCGGGATGGGATCGCAAGTTCCGGCATGGGGAGGCCTTTTGTTGATTTTACCGTAAGCGGCGCCGTGTGTATGCTGGCAATATGAGGCGTCGCAAGATCGATGGCTAATGCGCTGACGGCTTTGCGGCTGCTCCTGGCGGCTCCGTTCGTGTTCTTCATGGCCCAGGGCGACAGGCGCTCGGCGATTTGGGCGCTCGTGATTTGGGGAGTGGCGTTGATCACCGATTTTTTGGACGGCCCGATCGCGCGCCGGAGGGCGACGGTGACCGCATGGAGCGGGACTTTCGATCACACGACCGATTTTCTGTTTGTCACCGCGGGATTGTTTGCGGGAGCCACGCGCGGCGCGTTCCCGTGGATTCTGCCCGCGCTCATCACAGCGGCATTTCTCCAATACGTGATCGATTCTTATTGGATTCACCGGCATGCCAAACTGCGTGGGAGCAAGCTCGGCCGCTACAACGGCATCCTTTATTTCGTTCCGACGTGCGCGGACTGCGTGGTTCGAGTGGGGTTTCACTTCCTCGCGCTGCCGCTCGCAATCTTCGTCTGGTTGTTGGTGTTGACGACGCTGATCTCCATGGGGCAGCGGCTGATGCTTTCGTTCAGGACCGCTCCGGAATCGTTGTGATATAGTCGAAAGCCACTTTCGCGTGAGCAATCCGTAAAGGGTTATGAAAATATTTTTGAAAACTGTTGGGATTGTCGTGGGTTGCCTGGCCGTCCTGTTAATCGTCTTGCGGATTACGGGATTTGGGCCGCATGGACGAACGCCCGGGCTGTGGCTCAGCGGGGAACTGGTCACAACTCCGGTGACGGACTGGTCGTTCACCGACAAAGTTCAGAATGTCCAGCTTCAGACCAATACCTGGTACGGAATCCCGCACTCGGTGAATATCAACTGTTCCACGTATAAGGGGCAGCTCTATCTCGATTCCTTTTACCCTGCCGGGCTTACGTACCCTCACGGCCGGAGCTGGAATGAGAATATCGCGCGCGATCCGCACGTGCGCATCCGAATCGGAAATAAATTGTATGATCGCACTTTGGTTCTCGTAACCGACCCGGCATTGAAGGAAGCCGTCGATGAGCTGAAGCTGAAAAAGTACCCGGATTTGAAACTGCCGCCGGGTGGGACGATCGTTTTGTTTCACGTCGTGGATAATAGTTGAGCGCAACTCCAACGCTCGATGAAGATCGTAATCACTGGCGCGAATAGCGCGACGGGGCAGGCCATCCTGCGGTGCGCCTCCCAACAGGCAGCGGCAATCACGCTGGTCGCGGCGGTACGTTCGGAGAGAGCCGCCGAAGAGATTCGGCCGCTGCTCGGCCAAGGCGCCTGCGCGGTTCAAATCTCTTATGGGGATCCCGGCAGCCTGGACGCGGCATTCCAAGGCGCATCCGCCGTCATCCACCTGGCGGGAATACTCGTGGAACGGCCGGATTCGAACTATGAACAAGCGAACGTCGCATCAACGCGGAGCGTGGCGGAGGCCGCCAAGCGGGCCTCGGTAGAGAAATTCGTGTTGGTCAGCGCCACGGGCGCGGACGAAAAATCTTCGAATCGCTATTACCGCACGAAGGGGGAAGCGGAAGCTCTGGTGCGCGCCTCCGGTCTATGCTACACGATTCTGCGCGCCCCGCTGCTGCTCGGTCCGGAAACGGAAGGAACCGCCGCCCTCGCTCGGAATGCAGGCGGAAATGAAGCAAAACTGATCGGGGGCGGGCGCCATCTGCAACAGCCTTTGTTTGTGGATGACCTGGCGCGCGCCGCGCTCGCAGCCTGCCAACCGTCGGTCGCCAGCAATCGCACTTTGGACCTGGTGGGCCCCGTTTCGCTGCCGGAGCGGGAACTCGTGGAGCGGGCGGCCCGACTGCTGGGCCACACGGTGCGGGTGAGATCGATTCCCAAGGCGCCGCTGCGCCTGGTGCTTGCCATTCGCGGCTGCGTCTCCGGACCCGGATTTTCTCGCGATGTCGTCGATGTGATTACGGCCGATACCCGTCTGGACTGTCAGGCCGCCGCGAGCACCTTAGGGATCCAACTGACCGGACTGGATGAGATGATCAAAAAGAGCTTAGGAAAGATATGAACCCCGCCAGCCAATCCGCTGTAGCCCGCGAGGCGGGCGCAAAGAAACCCACTGCCTGGCAACGGCTGTTGCCGCTGCTGATTACGCTGGCGTGCTTCGCCTATCTCTACCACGCGATCGACCGCGCCGCGATCGCCCAAGGCAGCACACCGCTCGCTTACCTCGCCAAAAGTTTCGAGAACGTGAATTGGATTTATTGGCTGGCTCTCATGATTCCCTACTGCTGCCTGTACGTGATATTCGACAGCCTGGGGGTCTGGTGCGCGGTCAATTGGTTCAACGCCAAAATCCGCTATGCGGATATTTTGCCGATTCGCGCCAGCGCGTACATTCTCTCGCTCGTGAACGAGCAGGTGAGCAAAGGCGCGATCGCGGTGTATGTGAATCGCCGCGACGGAGTGCCCGGCTGGGAAGTCGGGTCGAGCATGGTGATTCTGATCTTTTGCGAGTTTTATAGCCTTATTCTTTGGGCGACGATCGGCGTAATCTTGCGTTGGAACAGTTTTCAGCCGGTCTTCCACATCATCCCCTGGGTCGCGCTGGGCGCCCTGTTCTTCTTCGTGCTGGTCCAGTTATTCTTCAGCGGAAAAATCGGCCCAGGAATGGCCCTGCGGGAACGCGGGATCTTCCGCGCGTTCCGGCTCGCGAAAGTGTGGCACTACGCCGTGTTGTTGGCGCTGCGCGCGCCGCTCGTGATTGCGGGTGTGGTCGTCTATACCGTGGCTCTGAGGCTCTTCGGCGGCTCGATCGGGTTCGGAGAAATGCTGGGCATTTTGCCGGTGATCTTTTTTGGCGCCGCTGTACCCGGACCGATGCACTCGGTGGCGATTCTGTTTTGGGTATTGCTTTTTCCGGATCGGCCGGGCCAGATGACCGCCTTCGGCCTGGTCATGCACAATTTCTTTATCTTCTTTAACGCCGCCGTCGGCCTGCTGTTTCTGCGGCGCGCTACCAGGGAGCTTTTCGGGTAGGCTCAATCAGACTGCACGTGAAACAGGTGCAGCACCGGGCCATTGCTCGAGTCTGCCGCCAGGAGTTGAGGATTCTTTTCTGCTCTCGGTCCGAGCACGGCCGCCCTCTCGTTCGGGTCGGTGACAGGGGACAACGTACAGTCATACAAATTGTCACCGAACTTCAAACGGACGTGCGGATCACGTATGACGTTCTTCACCCAACTCTTGCCCTCCGGATACGGCACTCCCTTGGCGAACATCGATGTTATATAGAGCTGGTTACCATGAAGAATGTAACCGGTGGTTACCGAATGAGGAATCCCATACCAGGTTCGCGTCTCCAGTTTGTCCCACTTGTATTGGGATACGAACGACCAGTCGGTGATATGGGTATTTACAACGGTTCCACTAAGCCACAACCCCGGATAATTCCCGGGACCGGGCGCATTTCCGATCGGATTAAAGCCGGTGGCGCGCAGTACCGCTAACGCCAAAACCAGACAGATCACGATTACGCCTACAATTTTTGCGAACGTTCTCATCTTGGGCTCCTGACTTCCGGCTCGACCGGATGGCTACGCGGGGTTCACGCGAAAAACAGTCGCTGCCGACACCGAGGGTACCTTCCATTGAGGATATTTTTTCCCTTTCGCTTGGAGGACCGCTGCTTTTTCAACCGGATCGTCGACAACTGACAAGGTACGATCAAAGACCCGGTTTTCAATTTTCAGGCGCACGCGGGGCTCACGGATTATATCTTCAACCCACTGTCTGCCGCGATAAGAGGTGACATACAGATTGCCGTTGTAGACGGCGCACCATATTGTCACGGAGTGCGGCACCAGATACGGGGTCTGGGTCTGAATCTTGATCTGCGGAATCTGATCCGTGAACGACCAGTCGGTGACTGGGGTAGTGACGACTTCCCCCTTTAGCCAGAGCCCTGGCATTCGGCACGTCAAAGACCTATCGGTCGGTGGGCAGGTCTTCGGTTCGAAACCAGTGAAGCTGGTTAGCAGGAGAAGCGCGACGACCACAATTATTATGGATCCGACAATTTTTCCTAGTCTTCTCATTCTGGACCTCCTAAACGCTTTCCACGATGTTCCGGGATTGGCCTTACCTATCGGATCATTCTACACCGCCGGCCAGTCACCCTCAGCATTAGCCTGTGCTATGATGCGCGCTAACGGATCGCTGTCATGCGCGGGGCGAGCTCGTCCGAGAGCCGCCGCATCTGCGATTAAGACCATGAATCAGGGAGGATGCTGATATGGGTTCGACCAGGCGCTCGATACTGAAGGCGGGAGCCGCGGCTGCCGCAACGCGCGTATTCGCTCAGGAAGGCAAAAGCGGGACGGGCAAGTTCTATGAAAAGGGCCCGGTTCGCATCTACTATGAGGAGGCCGGCTCCGGCTTTCCGCTGTTACTGATTCCCGGAGGAGGACTGAATTCGACAATTGGCTTCTTCAACAACGGGCCTTTCCATGCCATCCAGGAATTCAAAAACGAGTATCGCTGCATCGCCGCCGACCTGCGCAACGCGCCCAGCGGCCAGTCCACCGGTCCGGTCGAGATCGAGCAGCCGTGGGGATCGTATGCCGACGACCAGCTCGGCCTGATGGACCATCTTGGCATCGATAAGTTCGCGGTGATGGGTTTCTGCATCGGCGGCCCCTTCATCTGGAATCTGTTGAAGCGCGCGGCCAATCGCATTCCCGCGGCCGTGCTGGCGCAGCCGGTAGGCTGGCGCCCGGAGATGCGCGACCCCAAGTACCCCGGCGCCTTCTGGAAGGGCTGGCCCGCACAGCTGACCGCAAAACGTCCCGAAATCCCGATACAGACGGCCGAGGAATTCACGACCAACATGTTCGAAGCCAACCCGGATTTCGTCTTCACGGTGACGCGCGATTTTGTGCGCAGCTGCCAGAATCCGGTCCTGATCCTGCCGGACGAGATCCCGGCGCACCCCTACGCCGTCGCCATGGAGTGCGCGATGCTCGCGCCCAAGGCTGAAGTGAGCATGTTCCCGTGGAAAGAACCCAAGGAGCGAATCCCTCTGGCGGTGCGCCAGATTCGTTCGTTTCTCAAGGCGCATCGGCCGGCCTGACCGCGCCGCAACCACAAATTCTGTGCGTCTGATGACGCCAAACGGCATTTGCGTGCCGCGCCGTTCAACCCACTCCTGAATGGAGCTACAATCGAGACGAACCCGGTACCGGGCGCGTCGACGCTTCGCCGTGCCGGGAGCTTTCACACGATTGTTCGAAAAGGCGCCGGCCGCTTCCTTCCGGCAAGCGAGAGCCAGCGCATCCGTCTGTTTCGACGGTGTCACGTTTCCATGCCCGTTCCGGCATCTGCACCCGGCCCCGTCCGGGCCGCGTGGATCGCGAGGTTTCCTAGTGAGAGAACGATACGCGTGTTTTCCCGCCGCGCTGCTTTTTGCGGGAGTGGTAATGGCCCAGTCCGGTCAGGACGCGGCCCCGCCGGCAACCCCACAGCCGGAGATGACGACGTTGAAGTCCACATTTATCCCCGGCGATAAGACTATCTTCTTCGACGATTTCACCGACATGACAGCGGATTCCGCGCCGCCGCACTTCAAGGTCCGTGGCGCGGCGCCGGAACTGCGCGAGGGCGGCGGTGTCCGTCAACTCTCGATCGGCTTCCGCAGTTCGATGTTTCCCAACCTCACCGCTCTGCCGAAAAATTTCACCTTTGAGGCGGAGGTAAAAGTGGAGGGCCCCGGCCGCGCCATCGCTACCCTGATGCTGTCTTCCAAGAATAAGCAGTATTTTCATTTCTCCACGACCGCTACTCCGAAAACAATAGACCAGGTCGCTTCGTTACGGTCACCCTACCAGGAATTGGGCCGCAGACGAGCGGCGGTGGATTGGAGTCAGCCGGTGAAGATCGCGCTCTGGGTCCAAAACGGCCGCATCCGCACCTATGTGAATGAAGATAAGCTGCTCGACTTCAACCAGGTGGATCTACCGGCGATTGACAGCGTGGAGATGGCCCACGATTTTTACGGCGCCAATACGACGATCGGCTACCGCATGGTACGCTTCGCCGAGTCGGCTCCCGACTTCAGCCAGACAATCCTGTCATCGGGCCGTTATGTCACGCACGGAATCCTGTTCGATACCAATAGCGACTGTCTGAAGCCGGAATCGGCTCCGGTGATTCAGGCGGTGGCTAAGGGGCTGGAAGCAAATCCGAATCTGAAACTGCTCATCGAGGGGCATACCGATTCAGCAGGAGCCGCCGCGCACAACCTCGACCTTTCAAAACGACGCGCGGAAGCGGTCAAGACGGTGCTGGTAAGCCAGTTTAAGATCGATGCCACCCGGCTCTCGACGGCCGGCCTCGGCGCTACCAAACCGATCGACACAAACGATACGCCGCAAGGCCGATCCCAGAACCGGCGCGTCGAATTCGTCAAGCAGTAGCGGCGAAGCTGCGAGGTAAAATCATGCGATTCGCTGGAATTTTATTACTAGCGTCGATGGTGCCCGGGTCCGCGCGGGCAGGTACCGCCGCGGCCGGTCCTTGTTCGTTGTTGACCAAAGCGGAAGTGCAGGAAGCCGTAAGCACGCCTGTGTCCGACGGCGAAGTCAATAAGATCAATCGCACCGTTTGCGATTTCAAGGTCGACGGGCTCGGCTCGGCGGTGAGTCTCATGCTCACCGGTAAAATACCGGGCGATTCCGCCGAAAAAACCGTCGCCGAATTGAAGAAACGGAACACCGCCGCGCAGGTGATTGCCGGCTTCGGAGACACCGCCTATACGTCGAGCCCCGGCTTTGGGATGCAACAACTCGGCGTCTACAAGGGATCGAGCCATGTCATCGTCACCGTCCTTCTGATGGGAGCGCCCGATAGCAAATCGAAGGCGGTCGCCGAATCCGTGATGCGTAAGGCACTGGTGCGCGTGCATTGAATCAAGACAAGACCGATCGATGTCAACGTCGGGTCCGCTCGACCCGCGACTAGCCCGGCAAGGTAGATTTCTGCTCGCGGCCGCCGCGGCACTGAGTACCGCTGGTTTGCTGGCCTACTCGCAAACCCACGCCTTTGGGTGGGACGAGGGCTATCACTTGCTCGCCGCGCAGTTGATACGGGCCGGCAAAGCTCCCTATCTGAATTTCTGTTTCCCGCAAACACCGGTGGCAGCTTACTGGAATGCCGGGTGGATGAGCCTTTTCGGCGAACACTGGCGCGTAGTACACGCGGCTTCCGCCCTGTGTGCGGCGGCGGCCACCCTTCTCGCGGCCGGCTTCGTCTTGCGCCGAATGCCAGACTCGAGTTGGAGAACAGCGGGAGCTATCAGCACAGCGGTTCTGATCATCGCCAATACCACGGTCGTCCAGTTCGCGACCACTGGTCAGCCGTACGGTCTGTGCCTGCTGCTGATCGTTGCCGCCTTCATCTGCGCGACCGCCGCCGTCCACCGCACAGCGCCCCTTTTGGCGGCAGCGGCGGGGGCTTTCGCAGGCGCCGCCGCCGCGAGTTCTTTGCTGACCGCCTCCGTCGTTCCGGTGCTGTTGGTCTGGATGATCCTCTGCAACCAGGCAGGCGGCCGGCTGGCGAAGGCCGGATGGTTTGCGGCCGGAGTCCTGGTTTCATGGGCACCGGTGATTTGGCTTTTTGTACAAGGTCCCCGCCAGGTATTTTTCAATGTGGTCGAGTACATGCTGCTCTATCGCAGGGCCGAATGGCCCGGCGCCACACGGCACGATCTCGAGGTCGTATTTTCGCTGTTTGAGTCGCCCCAGGGTCTGGCACTGGGCTTTCTCGGCGCGGCGGGATTCTTTTGGGGCGCCCGGCGCCCGAACGCTCTGCGGTGGCGCCACGAATTGCGGCTGTGTTTCTGTCTCGTCACCGCTCTGGCGGTTCACGTCTCGTTGGCGCGGCCCACGTTTCCACAGTATTACCTGTTCACGGTGCCGTTCCTTGCCATTGCAGCCTGTGCGGGCCTGTACGGGTTGAGTTCACGGCTGGGTGGCCGGCCCTTGTGGACGGTGATCGCGGTCGCGGCGGTGATCTGCGGCGGGCTGGCGAAACGGCTTTACGATGAAGCGCGGAACGATTTTTTCTGGCGCGACATGGAAGCCGTGGCCCGCCAGGTGGAGGCGGTTACGCCCCGCAGCGCGTCCTTGCTCGCGAGCGAAGAGCATATCTACTTTCTGACGCGGCGTCCGCCGCCTCCCGGCATGGAAGTCGAGGATTCTCACGGAATCCCCGCCCCGCCCGCCGACGCGGCGCTGCTGCACCTCGTATCACGGGATCAATTGCGCAAACAGATGGAGGCGGGAATGTTCGACACCGTGGAGGTCTGCGAGGAAGATCCCGACCGGGTCCACGAACTCGGCTTGGAACAAATCTATGCCCGCCACGCCGTCATCCTGCCCTGCTACATCTATTGGGAGCGGGCCGGAAGCGCGAAAGGAAGAGCCGCGAATGGCCCGGCATTGCATCGGTAATTGAGGCCCGTTACTCTCATTATGAACCATGAGACGCCATTGGGAGTCGCTCCTACGGCCGTTTGCCCGAGCCGTCTGGTGGTATGTCGGCTTAATTGTGCTGCGAGAGCTGGTGCGTATCGCCGGCGGTTACTCCCTGAGCGCCACGCTGCGGTTCCTGGATTTCTCCAAAAGCCATGCCAGCCTGTGGTACGAAGCCGCGTTCCTGGCCGGCTTGGCCTTGTACTTCGAGATCGCTTTGCGCCTGAACGGCGCCACGTTGTGGCATGTCACCACCCGGGTCAATGTGCCGTTGTACCGGCGGATGCGCACTGGCGCGTTTGGACGTTTTCTCCAGCTACCGCTTCGCTGGCATCAGAAGCACAACTCCGCGGCGTTGCTCGGCGAGGTCAACAGCGGTATCGACCGCGTTCACGACGTCATCGATACCACCGGTTGGGAGTTGCTCCCTCTCGTAATCGCCACTGTGCTGACGCTCGCCCCGCTGCTGTGGTTCTCTCCTCTGTCCACGCTGGTTCTTGCCCTGGCCGGTTTCGTATTCGTTGGCCTCAACTACCGTTTGTATCTGAAAACCGAAGCATGCCGCGTGGCTCGTTGCGATTTCCAGCGCGCCGATTGGCAGGTGAGCAGCGAGTACGTGCGGGGCCTGCCCGCCGTACTGATGGCGAATCGCACGGAATACGCGCGGCGCGAGTACGAAGCCATTCAGGACCGCATCGCCGACAGCACCATCGAGGAATATCGCTTCGAAGTCTTCCGATACGGCCGCTGGCGCGAGCGTGTGGCGGCCTGGGCGCATGTCGCCCTGATCGCCATCTGGCTCCATCAGCTTCGCATACAGTCCCTCACCGTCGTGGATTGCATCTATCTGTGGAGGATCTCCGAAGACCTGTTGGTCTACATGGAGGGATACTCGGGCTTCTTTGAGCAGTTCGTCGGCAACCTGGAGCCGGTGAAACGGTACTTCGGGTTCCTGGACGAACCGATAAGTGCGGCGCGTGGTGCGGCGGCGGAGGCGGTGCAGCCGCGAGCGAGCATCGGCATCGACCTGCGGGAAATCACCTTCCGGTACGACGAACGCGTGCCCTGCCTGGAAGGACTGAGCGCCACCATCCCCCCCGGGGAGATCGTGGCGGTTGTGGGCACTACCGGCTGCGGCAAGTCGACGCTGGCCAAGGTGATTTGCGGCCTGCTGGAGCCCGCCTTGGGCGACGTCCTGATCGATGGCCGTAGCGCCCGTACCTGGTGGTCGCCAAACCAGGTGCATTCGTTGATGGGATATGTCGCGCAGTTGAACGAGGCGGATTTCTTCGCCCGCTCGATCGCGGACAATATCCGATTCGCGGCGCCCGACGCCCCCATGGAAAGGGTAATCGACGCGGCGCGAGCCGCGGGTTTGCACGACGAGATCCTCAAGCTTCCCGAACAATATGGGAGTGTGCTGGGCGAGAGCGGTTGCACGCTTTCCGGCGGCCAACTCCAACGGCTGTTGATCGCTCGCGAATTGCTAAAGGATGCCCCGATCTTCATTCTCGATGAATCCTTGAGCGCTCAGGACGTGGTCACCGAGGAACGAATCCTTCGCGGTCTGATGCCGCGCCTGGCGGGCAAAACGCTGATCGTCATTTCTCACCGGCTCTCCGCGGTCCGCGCCCTGGTGAATCGCGTGATGGTGATGGACGGCGGACGGATCGTGGAATCCGGCACCCCGGACGACCTGCTGCGCGCGCACGGCCGGTATTTTGAACTCTCCGATACTTCCGAAACGCTTGGTATCCACCCCACTTTGTCGCATAATCGGTAAACATGCGCGTCTTCCCCTCTGAGTTTGCCGACCTGCTCAATGCGAAAGGGCGAAGGTGGGTGGCCGGACATCCTGTGGGCGGCCGGATGGCGGCGAAGAACGGTTTCTTTGAGCTGATCGACGGCATCATCGACCCGGGTACGGCGCGCTCGTGTATCCGCCTGCTCGACCGGAGTCTCTATCCATTGTTGCGGCACTATGTCGACCGGATTCCGCGCGGCTCCATCAGCGGCATGACCCGGAACTACTCGGAAAAGCTGCCCAAGACCATGTCCATGAAGACGTGCATCCTCTTCAATCGGCGGTTCCGTGAGTACGAGCCGGCCGAGGCGATCGGGTTGGTGTCGATGCTCCGCTCCGAGAGTCTTCGCGAATTCGCGCAGGCGTCCACCGGCCTGCGGCTCGAGCGCGCCTGGCCGCAGGTGATCCTCTACGAAACTGGCGATTACGTCGGACCGCACAACGACCATCATCCGCAGCAGGACCGCTTGAAGAACGGCTTCGTCGACCTGCACATCATGTTCGGCAACGATTCGGTCTCGCACCAGTGGCTGGTCTACGAGCAGGATCGTCATCTGAAGCAGATTCGGGACGTCAACCTGAAGGGCGGCTTGGCGATTTACCGACTCCCCTTCTGGCATTACACCACCCCGCTCGCGGCGGTGCGCGGCCGGGAGAGGCAAGCCCGGCGGTGGCTCCTGCTGGCCTCGTTCATGATCGCGCGGCCGCGGCCGTAGATTCTCTTGAGTTTGAATTCGAAAAAGACTACCATGGTTCCGCTCGTAATTACTTATTGAGGGAGAATCGATCCGATGAAAAGCGCAACCAAGAAGTCGACCAAGTCGTCCTCGCAGTCTCCAGCCAAGAAATCGAAATCCGCGCCTGCTAAGAAAGGCAAGTCGTCAAAGTAAAACCCGTGAGGCGCCCCCAAGGCGCCTCTCCCTTGCCGGGACCAGGCCATTCCCCCAATAGCAGAGTATCAGATCTAAAATAGAACTATCGGTTCGAATTCGATTTGCGAACCGCCCGTTCTGGCGGGGGTTCCGGGGGCATTCGTGTGTGCGCCGAAGGCGGAGCAGGACTGGACAGCCCGGTTGTTTTGCGGTGCCGTCTTCCTGTTACCGCTCGTGTGCTGGCCGCAGGCCGCCAGCGCCTTCGCAGCCCCCAAAATGCTCCTGCTGGCGGTGTTGGATCTGGGTTTGGCAGCGGCCTTGCTTACGGGCAAATTCAGGGCGAGCGCGGCTCCACCGGAAGACTGGCTGGCCCTCGCCTGGGTAGCCGCCGTTTCCATTTCTGCTCTCGCGGGCGTAATCCTGAATTTTGACTCGCTCCTTCTGGCGCTCCTCCCGGTACCGGTCTTCTGGTGTATCGCGCGCGGCCTCGTCTCCTTAAACTCGCTGGCGCGCGCCGTCTGGCTGGGGACCACGTGCGAAGCACTGATCGTGTTGCTGCAGTTCGGCGGGCTCGATCCCCTGCAAGCCCTCGGGTGGCGCCCGGAAGCGTTTCCCAGCCCACGCATGCGGGCGTATGGCACGCTCGGAAACCCCGATTTTGTAGCAGCCTGGTGTTGCGCGGCGCTGCCGTTGTGCTGGTGGGAGATCGCCTGCTCCTCCAAAAGCCGCCGGGCGCTGGTACTGCGGTGGGGCGCGGCCGTGCTTCAGATCGCGGCAATTCTGGCGACCGGATCCCGCGTCTTCGCGCTGGCGATTCTCGTTCAGGCTGCATTGGTTGCGTGGCGCTCGCGAGCGAAGGGGGTATGGCTCTGGGCGCCACCCCTGGCCGCGGCGCTTTTGCTCGTCTCATCGGCGCGCCCCCTGGCGGTCACCGTGGAAGGCCGTCTCTACCTGGCGCGAGTCACCGCCGGTCATTGGCAGACGCCTCTGGCCGGCTATGGACCTGGCGCTTTTGAAGACCGGTTCGCGGTATGGCAGGCAGAGTGGTTGGAGGCACACCGGGAAGACTCCGGTGCCGCACGCTTCGCCGGCGCCATCGACCACGCCCATAACGATTACCTCGAATTTCTCGTCGAGTATGGCCCCGTCGGATTAGGCGCATTCGTTGTCCTCGCCGGCTGGCTGGCGGCCAGTGCGTGGAGGCGGCCTCGCCCGCCCGGCAACCTAGGATGCGCCGCGCTCATTGGCGCGGCAACCTTATTGGCTATCGCGGCGGTGGATTTCCCATTTCATCGGCCGGCGGAGTGGAGCCTGTTGTGGCTCTTTCTCGGCATCCTCGCAACCGCGAGGGCAAAGACAAGGAGCGTAGGAGATGTCAACCAGGTACAAACGGATCGTTCATGCCGGGGTGCTTTTGCTGGCGCTGGCGGCTCTTAGCCGCGCCGTGCAATTCCGGTTTCAGCAAGAAGAACAGGCGTTTCGCCAGCATTGCAAAGACCAGTTGCAAAAACTGGGGATTACGCGGGATGCCGCCAAAGCCAGGTATCCCACCCCGGAGATCCACATGGTTTCGGGCGGCTGCCTCACTCCAGGCGCTACGGGAGAAGTGGTGGTAAAAGGGAAATTCGTTCCCGACACGAAAATCCTGCTCGGCAATGACAACCTGGAAGTCTTGAAGGAAACGCTCTCCGGCAACGAGTATCGCGCCGCCGTAAAGGTGGCGCCGGATATCGGTCCTCAGACCGCGGAAGTCATCGCCATCACACCGGTAACCGGAATTACGGCGCGCCAGCTCGGTGCGTTGGCCATCGGCGGCCGGTTTGAATGGAATCTGGAGGCAGCCAATGGCTGGAAGATCGTCGCCCGCTCGCCCGCCAACAAGACCTGCGATGGACGCGCTTCCGAAATCTACGCGGTCGAGTTCTTCCGTAAGGGGGAGACGACCCCGTTTGAAAAACGCGAAGGCAAGCTGACGTATTCCATCTATGAAGGCGTCAACCGCTTCGCGCTCTCACAGGCTGATCCCGCCGCGGGTGGCGCCGAAGATTTCCAGGCGCTCATGACCAAGATGACTGATCCGAAGCTATCTCCGTCCGAGCGCGAGCAGGTCATGAAGCAGATCGAGAAAGCGCAGGAGCAGATGATGGCCAGCATGAAAAAAGCGAGTGACCCGGCCTACCTGAAGAGCCTCGAAGAGCAGAAGAAGAAATTCGGCTGCGAGCGTTTCGAGCTGCGCTCCCAGTCCGGCAAACTGACCGGCGAGATGCGCTGTGCCGAAGCCGTGGGAGCTCGCATCGCACTGACCGGCTCAGTGAAATTGTTGGGAAGCTGACGGCCAGCGCGCAATGGAATCGGCAGCCGGCACGACGTTGAAATGAAAGGAGGATCGATGTTCAAGAAAATCGCACGGATTGGACTACCCTTGGCGGTTGCGCTGGGGTTAACCGTACCGCTGTTGAAGACAGGGGTGGCACAAGAGCAGAAGACTGACGAAACGTCCAAGAAGAAGAAGAGGACGGAAAAATCCAAACGTAAAGGAGGAGGCGAGCGCAGGAAGGCCGAGCAGCCGAAGGCCCAGTAACGGCGCGGAATCCACACGCGTTAGGCCTCCGCCTCAAGGGAGGCCGCGTATACGCGCCGATGTCAAGCCCATCCGCCGCAGCGCGCCCGGAAGCTCGTCGGGGCGCGCCGCGCGGGGGCAGCAGGAGTCCTCGATTTCAACTGGGATGACCTCTGCCTGGACAACCTGGCCGGCGCGGAGGAACAGTTTCACCGCGGCTCCCTCCCGGGTGGCGGGAGTGGAGTCCTGGTCGAAAATGAAGTTTCCCAGCGAATAGAAAATCAGTCCTTGCCTGTATCGCTCAACGGGCTGCAGCCAGTGAGGGTGCGAGCCGACCACCAGGTTGGCGCCCGAGTCGATTGCGGCGTGAGCGAACGCCACTTGCGCGGCGGAGGGCTCACTTTTGTACTCTTCTCCGGCATGCATTGCGACCACGATGTAAGTGGCTTGCGACTTCAACGTGCGCAGACTGGAGCGCAGGCGCTCTAAATCCTCAATTCTCGCAATATACTCGTTCGGCTCGTTGGATTCGTAGTTCGTGGAAGCGTATGACGCCGCGAGAAAACCCATTCTGAATCCCTTCACCTCGATGACACGGCCCTGCCATGCCTCCTGAAGATTAGCTCCCGCGCCGGTGACTTGAATCTGATTCGCACGCAATCGGGCAAGCGTGTGAATGAGCCCGCCTTCTCCCTGGTCCATGGCGTGATTGTTCGCCACACCGAGGATTCGAAAGTTGAACCGCCGCAGCGCCGCAACCGAGGCATGGGGCGCCCCGAAAGTCAGGGACTTGCCTCCAATGTTCCCGTCCCACTCCGTCCGGTTTTCGCCGGCTGATTCGGCGGGATCCGCCAGCGGAGATTCCAGATTGCCGAAATTCAGATCGGAGCCTTGCAGGACCGCGGCCACGCCACGAAACGGCAGTTCCGCATCTCCCGCTGCCTTCATTCTCGCGGCGACGTTGCGCGAGAGCATGATGTCGCCGACCAGGACCAGGGTAGCCGGTTGCGGCGGGTCTACCGAGACCAGATACGCGGCCGCCACAACCGTCGAAATAACGGCGACCGTAATTCTTGCTGCCAGGCTCACAGCTTTCGATACTTCTGCAGTCCGATCTCGAGGCCGTTTTTCACGAACCGTCCGGTTTCCCCCTTGGAAGACCAGCCGAACGATACAGCGAGCTTGCCCTGGTCCGGCCGCGCAGCGTCCACGTATGGGGAGCCTTCGAATTCGAATTCGCCGGTTTCGCCAACTTTGATGTTGCGGAGCATGCGCACATGCCTGCCGGGCGTCTCGACCAGCGTTTCTTTGCCGGCGAGACGTTCGCCGTCAAGCCAGAACTCGTAGGTGCTGCGCGCTTCGCCGGCGTCGACAGCCTCATAGGTTCCCACGCAATCCGGCAGCCTGAATCCGGAGGAACCGTTGGTCCAGAGAGCGCCCCGGTGATGCACGATCCGCACCTTGCCGCCGGTCAGGTTGGCAGTGGTCGAGAACTTCCGTAACTCGTCAAGCGCGGCCGCAGACTTGGTGCTCACCGCGAAGGACCGGCCGTCCGCGAGCGCGACCCGGACAGAATAGCTGCTGCCCCCGCGCTGGCTGTAGCGCTCTGTCGCATCGATGGACCGCACGTCGCTGCCCGTAAACGTCGCGACGTTGCCCCGCACCGCGTGCCGGAGCGCCCACTGGCCCCGCCCGGCCTCATTGATCCAGTGAAATCCATCCATCACGCCAAGCAGCAGAACGACCGCCGCGGCGATCGCGGCCACGCCCAGCCCTCCAATCATGAGGCTCCGGTACGAACCGGGCTGCACCGGAGCATGCGCCTCTTGCGGCGGCCGGCGCGCCTGAAGAAGAAGATATCCGCCGAACGCCATCAGAAAAATGCACCACGCCCACAGAGAGGACGAGGTGGCCAGGTTCCGCGGCTCGATCGCGAACGAAAGGCCGCCCGGCGCCGCCAACGACCGCACTCCGAAAAACAGAATCTTGGGAGCGATCGCAATCGCCGCCAGATACCACTTAACCGTCCGGCTGAAAGCGGCGCGGCGGAGCAACACGATCCCTGCGACCGCCAGCACCCAGCCGAAGAAATCAAAAAAAAGAGCCAGCACGCACAGCGATGCCGCGCTCAGAGACCACGCGTCGAGGCGCGCTTGAGAAACGGGAGGCTTCGGGTTGTCGGGGAACTCCGGCATCACGGCCTCCTACCATACTGCGAAGACCACACGTTTAGCGGGTTCATCTAAGACCTCGGCGGAAAAATAATTTCCGATCTTTTACAACTTGAATATAGCGCTTTTCGGACGCTATCGGCCCGCCGCCGCTAAACCACTCCGTACTTCGAATGGAGCAGGGCAGGCAGCTCAGCCACACTGTCGATGAGATCCGTATGCGGCTCCGGCGCCATCGTCTTCCGCGTCCCCACTCCGGATAGCACGCCCACCACGCCGCGTACACCTCCGTTCGTCCCGGCCTGCAGATCGAGCGGAGTATCGCCCACCGCAACTACCTGAGCGACACTGTCCACCCGTGCCGCCTCCATGGCGTGAAACAGCATGTAGGGCGAAGGCCTGCCCTGCACGACATCGTCGCTGGTGATCCGCGCCGCGAAGTAGTGTTCCCAGCCGAACCGCCCGAGGATGGACGAGGTAATCGGCCCGTCAAAGCCGGTGGACGTGGCGAGCGTCAGCCCCATCTTTCGCATGGCGCGAAATGCATCTTCTGCGCCGCCGATGCCTTTCACAGTCCGATAGCTATCGAGGATGCGCGCCCGAAAGTCGGCATAAATGGCTTCAATCAGTTTGTTGCGCTCGGCGTCTGAAACTTTTTTGCGTTCGGCGACGAAATGCCGCACCACCTCGCGCTTGGCCGCCCCGCGCCACTGATTGATCTCAGCCGGAGTTACAATGATGCCGCGCTTTCCAAGGGCGCTGATGAGGGCCGCCGGAACATCACCGCGTTCCTCGACGATGGTTCCGCCAACGTCCAGCACCACCAGTCGGATCGGAAGCTGCGTTCCTCCCGCCTTCCCCCGCCGCGGGAACAGCGCGCCCCCGAAGCCCGCCAGCGCTCCCAAAGCTTGCCTTCGTGACGCTTTCATACCGTCTCATTGAATCACGAACGGGATTAAAGCAAAAAGGGCCGGATCGCTCCGGCCCTTTCGCTTGTTGCCTGGCTACGGGAATGCCTCACTTCGGCGTCACGTGGATCAGCGCCCCGGGATTCGCATCCTCCAGCATCCATAGCGAGCCATCGGGCCCTTCTTCCACATCGCGGATGCGCTTGCCCACTTCCCAGCGTTCCGCGGCTTTGGCGCCGCCCTTGCCGTCGAAGATGATGCGGTTGAGCGACATCGTCCCCATCCCGCTGACAAAACCATTGCCGTCCCACTGCGGGAAGGTCTGGTTGCCGTGATAGAACATGAGGTTGCCCGGCGCGATCACCGGCACCCAATACAGCACCGGCTTCGCCAGGTCGATCCGCGTGTCGGGGTTCGGAATGGGCACGCCGTTATAGTTCTGGCCAAAGGAAACCAGCGGCCAGCCATAGTTCTTGCCCTTCTCGATCAGGTTCAACTCGTCGCCCCCGCGCGGGCCATGCTCCACCTCCCACAATTCCCCGGCCGGGGAAAAGGCCAGGCCGTACGGTGTGCGAAAGCCGCTGGCCCAGGTTTCCGCCCGCGTCATGTTGGGTGCGGTAAAGGTATAGGTGCTCACCACCTTCGCCGTCTTGGCCGCCTCGGTATCGCTCGGCGGATCGATCAGCGGAATCGTGGACGCGCCGGTTTTTCCGTATTCGGGATTGCCCGGTGCGGGTTTGCCGTCCAGCGTGAGGCGAAGAATCTTGCCTTCGGGCTGGTCCGGATCCTGTGCGGGAGTCATGCGCTGGCGGTCGCCCACGGCGAGGAAAAGATACTGGCCATCGGGCGAGAATGCGACTTGCGCG
>DATGII010000124.1:0-16521 GCA_035295805.1 Bryobacteraceae bacterium
GTGGTGTAGCCGATGTGGCATTCGATCTGAGGGCGATCGATACGATCGGTCAAGAATGAGAAGGGCGTCGGTTCGGCGTCGCCGGGCTGGCGCTCGAAACGGCTCCAGTCGATGGTGCGGCCATCGAGGCGCGGCGGCGTACCGGTTTTGAGACGGGTCCAGCTGAGACCAAGATTGCGGAGCTGGTCACCCAGGAGCTGGGAAGGAGCCTCGCCGTTACGGCCGCAGCTATAGCGCATCTCGCCGACATGGGCGAGGCCATTGAGAAAAGTTCCGGTGGTGATGATGACCGCGCCGGCTCCGATCGAGCGGCCATCGCGAAGCTGCACGCCGGTAGCGCGCTGATTCTCGATTGTTAGGGCAGCCACTTCGGCCTGCTTGATGCGGAGATTCGGCTCTTTTTCGAGGACCTCGCGCATGCGGACGCGGTACATCTTCTTATCCATCTGGGCGCGCGGCGACCAGACCGCGGGGCCCCGGCTGGTGTTGAGCAAACGGAACTGAATGCCGACGCTGTCCGCGACTTCTCCCATGACGCCCCCGAGGGCGTCAATTTCACGGACGAGGTGCCCTTTTGCGATGCCGCCGATGGCGGGGTTGCAGGACATCTGTGCGATGAGGTCGAGATTCATCGTGACCATGGCAGTCTTCAGGCCCATGCGGGAACAGGCGCGCGCTGCTTCGCATCCCGCGTGCCCGGCGCCGATCACGACAACGTCGTACCTCTCGTGCATTGTTATCATTGTACCGACCTCATGAAAATTCTGGTGATCGGAAGCGGAGGGCGCGAGCACGCGCT
The DNA here is from genome assembly GCA_035295805.1 of Bryobacteraceae bacterium. Classification (GTDB taxonomy): domain Bacteria; phylum Acidobacteriota; class Terriglobia; order Bryobacterales; family Bryobacteraceae; genus PSRJ01. The sequence goes on from DATGII010000124.1 coordinate 800, forward strand.
GGCGTGGAAGCTGGCGCAATCGCCGGGAGTCGAAGTGTTCGCCGCGCCTGGGAACCCAGGCATCGGGCGAGTCGGGAAATGCGTGGGTGGGACTCCGTGGGAAGCGGCGGAAGCGATTGGCGCGGACCTGACGGTCGTGGGACCGGAGGCCCCGCTGGTGGCGGGCGTGGTGGATGAATTCCGCGCCCGGGGGCGCAAGATCGTGGGGCCGGGACGCGCGGCGGCGCAGCTCGAGGGCAGCAAGATTTTCGCAAAGAACTTTTTTCTACAAAGGAAAATTCCCACGGCCGCGTTCGTGACCGTGGAAAACGGGTCCGAAGCGCGCGAGGCGCTCGAGCGGTACGGCTACCCGGTCGTGCTGAAGGCGGACGGCCTGGCGGCGGGCAAGGGCGTGGTGATCGCGCACGACCGGCAGGAAGCGGAGACGGCTCTCACCACATTGACCGGCAGCCTGGTGATCGAAGAGTTTCTGCAGGGGCGGGAAGTCAGCTTCATCGCACTGTGCGACGGAAAAAATGTGGTGCCCCTGGCGGCGACGCAGGATCATAAGACGGTATTTGACGGCGACCAGGGTCCGAACACGGGCGGCATGGGGGCCTATTGCGACGCGGCGATCCTGAGCGAAGCGCAGACGCGGGAAGTAATGGATCGCGTCATCCACCCGACGGTGGAAGCGACCGGGTTTACCGGCTTCCTCTACGCCGGGCTGATGCTCACCGCGGACGGTCCGAAAGTGTTGGAGTTCAATGTACGGCTGGGCGATCCGGAGACGCAGCCGCTGATGCATCGGATGGCGTCGGATTTCGCGCCGGTGCTGGTAGCGGCGGCGAGCGGGGAGCTCGGCGGAGTGAAACTGGAGTGGCGAGCCGGACCAAGCGTGTGCGTGGTCCTGGCGTCGCGCGGTTATCCGGGAACGTGCAAAACCGGCAAAGCCATACAGGGGATCGACGCGGCCGAGGCGACCGGCGTCACGGTGTTCCACGCAGGAACCCGGGAAGGAGAGGCGGGTCTCGAGACGGCCGGAGGCCGCGTTCTCGGCGTGACAGCCAGCGGCGTGGATCTGGAGACCGCGATTGCGCGGACTTATGCCGGCGTGCGGCACATTCAATTCGACGGGATGCATTACCGCACCGATATCGGGCGTAGAGGACTCGAACGGTACAATAGAGAGGCGCGGGGACGTAGCTCAGATGGATAGAGCGGCCGCCTCCTAAGCGGCAGGTCGGCAGTTCGAATCTGCCCGTCCCTACCACGTCCCAACCGGATCGGTTTAATCGAATTCCTGCACGGCGCGATTCTGATCGGCGCCGGTGCGTCCGATTTCGATATGCGCTTTCGAGTAATTCTCGCCGCGAACCGGCACGCCGGCCAAGCGCCGCAGCATCGCGATCTGGCCGATGTGAGTGAGCGCATCGGCCAGCGCGCCTTGAAATAATTTTCCCGGAGCTACGTGCAGCGGTTCACTGGACGCGAGGTACTGGTCCAACGCAGTGGCGGCGGCGAAGAAGCGTTCGGCATCCGCCGCCCACTCCTGCGGTTTGGAGTTCCGCCATTTCTCCTGGCCGCGCGCCTGGGAGAGAGCCCAATCGAGGAGGTCGCCGATGTGCGCCAGAATTTCGCCGGCCGAGCGCGAACCGGTTGCGGGGCGAAAGCCGCTGAATTCGGGCGGCGCGTCGCGCAGCACCTTGGCGGCGCGGTAGACCAGAGTTGCGAGGATGTGCCGGAGAGGGAGCTCCGGTTGAGTGCGGGCGTTCGAGGGTGCGGGGTTCATTGTCCTTTGATTGTACCCGCCCGATTAGCCGGGAGCGTCCGGCGATCGCCGCGCGAGGATCGCCTGCACCGCGCGGACGACGCGCACGACATCGTCATCGGTAGTGAGCCAGTTGCAGACGCTCACCCGCATGGCGCGGCGGCCGCGCCAGGTGACGCCGCCAAAGAACGCGACACCGCCGGCGCAAATCGCGTCGATGACTTCATTGGTGCGGCGGTCGTGATCGGCGTCCGTGGCGCCCGGGCGCGTATCGAGAAAGCGGACCAGGCCCTGATTGATGATCGGCTGGGCGAGAACCTCCGCCCCGGGAAGAGAACCGATTTGCGTGACCAGCGCGTGAGCATGGAGACACGAGCGGTCGACCAGATCGGCAATACCATTGCGGCCGAGCTCGCGCAAAGCGGCATAGGTCGTAAAACCGCGCGCACGGCGCGACGACTCGGGGTTCCAATCCATTTGGTCACGCGCTTCTTCGGCATGAGTCAAATACGACGCGCGGTGAGACATGGAAGCGCGGTGCGCCTCGGCATCGGCGACGAAGGCATAGCCCGAATCATACGGGACGTTTAGCCATTTATGGCCGTCGGTAGCCCAGGAATCGGCGTGCTCGACGCCGCGCAGCAGATGGCGGTAGCGCGGGCTGGCCGCCGCCCAGAGGCCGAACGCTCCATCGATGTGAACCCAAGCGCCGTATTTGTGCGCTAGCGGGATAAGGCTCTCGAACGGGTCGTAGGCGCCAAATTTCAGGTCACCGGCCTGGAGTAGAACAATGGCCGGCCCATCGCCGTGCGTCGTAAGAGCGCGCTCCAGGGTCTGGCGCTCGAGGCGGCCGTGGGAGTCGGAAGGCAGATCGATCAGATGCTGCTTGCCAACGCCGAGGAGCCGGACCGCGCGTTCGACGGTGCCGTGGCGCTCGCAGCTCGTAAAGATCGAAATGGGCGGCGCGCCGGCGAGGCCGCGCTGCTCGACGTCCCAGCCGCGGCGCGCAAGCAGCCGATGGCGGGCGGCGGCGAGACAGGTGACGTGGGCCATCTGGCAGCCGGTGACGAAAGCGAAGCTGGCCGCAGCCGGAAGACCGAAAATCTCCTTCAACCAAGCGCCGGCTACTTCCTCGGCGACCGCGGCGGCGGGACCGGTAGCGTAGAGGCTTGCGTTCTGGTCCCACGCAGCGGTGAGCCAGTCGGCGGCGAGCGCCGCAGGGAGGGCGCCACCGATCACCCAGGCGAAGAAACGGCCCCCGGCGCAGCCGACCAGGCCGGCCTCGACATCGCGCGCCAGTTCGGCGATCACCTGCTCGGCCGGAATGCCCTCGTCGCAAAGCGGGTGGCTGAGGCGCGCGCGAACGGCCGCCAGATCCGCGGTAGGAGCGACCGGCGCAGAAGGCAGCCGATTCAAGTAGGCGAGCGCCTGTTCGAAGGCTTCGGTTAGCGGGGGACGGAAAGGAGAAGCAGAGATTTCCACCATCCCACTCTAAGATCCTGCGCGCGAAGGAGTCTATCTGTTTCTTGCGCGGGAATTCGGGTCAATATGTAAAAATAAAGTTGTCCCGCCTCCCCGGAAAGTTGTGTCATGTCGTTCGTCCATCTGCATTGCCATACGGATTACTCGCTGCTCGACGGGGCCTGCGATATCGACCAGCTGATGCAAATCGCGGTCGAGCAGAAGATGCCGGCCGTGGCTATGACCGATCATGGAAACCTGTTCGGCGCCGTCAAATTTTATAACGCCGCTAAGGCGAACAACATCCATCCGGTGATCGGGTGCGAGGTGTATGTCTCCCAGCAGGGACACAAAACGCGGTCGGATTCGGACCGCTACAACCACCTGGTGCTGCTCTGCGAAAACCAGGAGGGCTACCGTAATCTGATCAGGCTCGTTTCGACCGGCTATCTGGAGGGGTTTTATTACAAGCCGCGCATCGACCTTGACCTGCTGTCGCAGCATTCCAAGGGGCTGATTGCGCTTTCGGCTTGCTTGCGGGGACACCTGGCGGAGACGATTCTCTCGGATAAGTATGAGGACGCAAAACGGCTGGCGCACACGTACTCAGATGTTTTCGGGAGCAGGAACTTCTTCCTGGAGGTGCAGGACCACCATCTCGACCAGGACAAAAAGCTCACGCCGGAGCTGAACCGGCTCTCGCACGAGACGGGGCTGCCGCTGGTGGCAACCAATGACGCGCATTACTTGCGGCGGGATGACGCGCGGGCGCACGAATTACTGATGTGCATTCAGACGGGCAAGTTTCTGAGCGATCCGAACCGGATGCGGTGGAACTCGCCGGACTTTTACCTGAAGTCGCGAGCCGAGATGCTGGAGCTGTTCGGCGAGCTCGAAGACGCGGTCGATCGCACCTGGGAGATCGCGCAGCGCTGCAACGTCAACCTGGAGAAGGTCAAAGAACCGTTTCCCAAGTTCGATGTGCCGGAAGGCCATTCGACCGACACCTATTTCGAATTCGTCGCGCGCGAAGGATTCGAGCGGCGCCGGCCGCGGCTGGAGGCAATGCGGGCGCAGGGCCTTTTGAAACACGAACTGCCGGAATACGCCGAGCGGCTGGATCGCGAGATCCAGATGATCCAGAAGATGAAATTCTCGGGATATTTTCTGATCGTCTGGGATTTCATCCGGTACGCGAAATCCAAAGGGATTCCGGTGGGACCGGGCCGCGGGTCGGCGGCGGGGTCGCTGGTGGGTTATGCGATGTCGATCACCGATATCGATCCGCTGCAATACGGGCTGCTGTTCGAGCGCTTCCTCAACCCGGAGCGCATCAGCATGCCCGATATCGACATCGATTTCTGCATGCACCGGCGCGGCGAGGTGATTCAGTACGTCACCGAGAAATACGGGCGCGAGCAGGTAGCTCAAATTATCACGTTCAACACGCTGGGGGCGCGCGCTGCCATTAAAGATGTAGGGCGGGTATTGGAGATGCCGTTCGCCGACGTCGAGCGGCTCACCAAGATGGTGCCGAACGTTCTGAACATCTCGCTGGAGGACGCGATCAAGCAGGAGCCGGGGTTCGATGCCGCAGCCAAGGCGGATCCGCGCGTGGATGACGTCCTCAAGGTGGCGCGGCGCCTGGAAGGCCTGGCGCGGAACTGCTCGGTGCACGCGGCGGGCGTGGTCATTTCACCGCAGCCGCTCAAGGAACTGGTGCCCCTCTACAAGACGAACCGCGACGAAATTGTGACGCAGTTCGATATGAACGGGCTTGAAAAGCTTCAGCTCCTCAAGATGGATTTTCTGGGGCTGACCACGCTGACCCTGATCGAAGACGCGCTGCGGCTGATCGACAAACGCCACGGAGTGAAGCTCGATCCGCAGGAGCTCCGCCTCGACGACAAAGATACGTACGAGATTTTCGGCAAGGGATACACGAGCGGCGTCTTTCAGTTTGAATCGCCCGGCATGCGCGACATTCTGCGGCGCTACCAGCCGAGCCGGATCGAGGATCTGACGGCGCTCAACGCGCTTTACCGGCCGGGCCCGATCCAGGGCGGCATGATCGATGATTTCATCGAGCGCAAGTGGGGGCGGCGCGCGGTGCAGTACGATTTGCCGGAGCTGAAGGAGTTGTTGGAAGAGACATACGGCGTCATCGTGTATCAGGAGCAGGTGATGCAGATCTCCAACCGCCTCGCGGGCTACTCGCTGGGCGATGCGGACCTGCTGCGGCGCGCGATGGGCAAGAAGAAGCCCGAAGAAATGGCTAAGCAGCGCGAACGGTTCATCAAGGGCGCGCTGGAGCGCGGGTTTCCACAGAAAAAAATCGAGAAAATTTTCGATCTGATGGAGCAGTTCGCGGGTTACGGGTTCAACAAGTCGCACTCGGCGGCATATGCGTACCTCGCCTTTGTAACGGCGTATTTGAAAGCGCACTACCGCGTGGAATTCATGGCGGCGCTGCTCACCTCGGAAACCGGGAACACGGCGAAGGTCGTGAAGTACATCAACGAATGCCGCGACATGGGTATCCAGATTCTGCCGCCGGATGTGAACGCGAGCGAATGGAGTTTTACACCGGACGGCGACAACTCGATTCGCTTCGGGCTGGGCGCGGTGAAGAATGTCGGCCAGTCGGCCGTGGAAGCGATCGCGCGGGCGCGGCATGAGACGGGGCGATTCCGGTCGCTCGATGAATTTTGCGAGAAAGTCGATGTCGGCGCGGTGAACCGCCGGATGATCGAGAGCCTGATCAAGGCGGGCGCGATGGATTCGCTGGAAGGGTCGCGGTCACAGAAGACCGCGGTGATCGACCGCGCGATGGAGGGTGGACAGCGCGTCTGGCGCGACCGAACCAGCGGCCAGGAAGGCTTGTTCGGCGAAGTGCATCACGAAGAATCGCACGTGGCGCCGCTGCCCAACGTGCCGGATTGGAACGACAAAGAGAAGCTGGCGGCTGAAAAAGAGATGCTGGGATTCTGGGTAACCGGGCATCCGCTCGACCGGTACGCGGAGAAGGTCACCGACCTGGCGACGCACGACAGCTCGACGCTCGAGGGCCTGGGCAAGGGAGTGGAAGTCACGCTATGCGGAGTGTTCACCGGAATCACGCGTAAGCGCAACCGCGAAGGCAAACCGTGGGCGGCGCTGTCGATCGAAGACCGCACCGGGTCGGTGGAGGCGATGGTGTTCGCGGCGAGCTACGAGCGGCTGGCGCCTCAAGTAGTCGAAGATACGGCGGTGCTGGTGCGCGGGCTGGTGCTGCCGGAGGAAAACGCGCCGCCGAAAATCTCGATTCAGGATATCGTGGCGCTCGACAATGCCCGCGTAGACATGCCCGCGGTGATTGCGATCCGCGTGTGGCTGGGGCGGAACGGCAAGGCGGACAAGGCGCACGCGCTAGAGGAGCTGTTCAAGCGCAAGCCGGGCGACACCCAGGTGCGGCTGCGCCTGGAGATGCCGCGCGAATTTTCGGTGCTGCTGGACGTGCCTGCGCGCGTGAAGCCGGACAAAGAATTCCGGTCGATGGTGGAAGATATCTGCGGGCCCGAAGCCATCGAGAAACTGGCGGGGTAGACTGAAAAAACATGGGTGATCGCGATCGCGAACAACTGAAGGCTCTGCTGCGGGAATACTCCGTCCGCTTCGGACAGTTCAAGCTGGTGTCTGGTCAAACCAGTGACGTTTACGTCGACGCCAAACTCACCACCTGCCGGGCGGCGGCAATGCCGCTCGTGGGGCGGTTATTTCTTAGAAAGATTGAAGAGCTCGGGTGGCGGCCGGCGGCTGTCGGAGGACTGACGCTCGGAGCGGATCCGATTGCAATGGCCGTGGCTCACGAGAGTTCGGCGGCCGGGCGGCCCATCGATGCGTTCGTCGTGCGCAAAGAACCCAAGAAGCACGGGACGATGAAGTTCATCGAAGGACTGGCAGAGCTCAACGGCACCCCGGTGGTGATCATCGACGACGTGTGCACGACCGGCGGGTCGACCATCACCGCGATCGAGAACGCGCGGGCGGCGGGGCTGCAGATCCTCGGAGCCCTTTGCCTGGTGGATCGGGAAATGGGAGCGGCCGGGAATATCGAAGCGCTGGGCTGCCCCTTCGATTCGATCTTCACTCTCACCGAGGTGAAGGCCCTGGCTGCTACGGAGCGGTCAGTCTGAGGCTGAGGGCCGTGCCGGGATCGGTCGCCATGCCGAGCAACTCGCTGCTCCGATCGACCAGAATGCCCCGGAAATTCGCGTCCAGCGTACGGCCGGCTTCGAAGGGCACGATCAGGTGGAGACGGACAAAACAATCGCCATCCACTTCAGCCGTTCCAGCGCCTGGCGAAGCGGTCTCCCCGGAGAGTGTCAACGTTAATTGACCGCCGCGGTTTTCTATGATGCCCTCGGCGGATACGGATCCCGCAGGCTGAGCTGTATCCACATTGATTTGCCTTCCCGTCAGACGAAACCGGTAGCGCGGCCGGAAATCCTGCTCCTGGCAGGTGTCGCTACTCTTCAGCAAAGTGCCTCCAGAAGCCCCGCCCGGATCGGTCTGGCGAAACTGGATGCGGCGACCATCCGGCCTCATGGTTCCCTCGAAGTGCTGGAAGTTGCCCGAATCATCCTGGAGACTCCAGGATACGGAGCAATCGGTGCGCTGTTCATACTTCCCGCTGACAGGATTGCCCAGGTAAAGGCCCGTGAAGCTTACGGACGAGACGCCGGTGACCCCGCCCTCCCCGTCAAAAACGAGGCGGCCGACCGTCACCACCGGCTGGAGCTGCGAACCGATCGTGGTCGTGCCGGTCAACTGAAAGCCATATGTGCCCTGGAGGCCAGCCGGGGCGCAGACATCCGCCGACCCCACGGAAGCGAACAATGCCGCCACAATGCAGATGCCGCCGGGCCTCATACCTTGTTAGATGGCGGCGACGGTGAAAATAGTTCTCTTCTCCAGTGAGTAGAATCTGTTCGAACGCGCACAATTTTTATACCGGACGCCGGCGGTACCGCGGAAATGAGACAGTTTTGTGGATTGGAACTTCGGTTGCCTGCGCATCGCGATGGCGGCGCCCGAAACCCGAGCCGCTGGGTGAGGGGCGACCCGTCTGGGCCCTCCACGGACACCCACGCGGAGCATGGCTTGGGTGTCCCTTTTTCGCTGCGTTACTGGACGTTTAATTTGACGGTATTGCTGGCAACGCCGCCAACCGTCAGAGTCAGATCATACTGCCCGGAAGCGAGATTCGGGACCACCACGTTGGCTTGAGCGAGGCTGACGAAGTTCGGAGTGAGTCCGAGGAACTGGATCTGGGCGGGCTGCCCGGCTATGGTGGCGCTGGATACCGCCTTGGCGCGGGCGAGAACGGCAGTGCCGGCGGGCGTGCCGGTCGGCACCGAATTATCCACCGCGCCGATACCAATCAGATAAACCACGACGATATCGCCCGCATGCGCCGGGCGAGCGGTGGTATTCAGGCTGTAGTCCGGGTTTTGAATCAGGGCTTGCCCGTTGCCTCCCAACAGAATGTACGGGGCGGCCGGAGCCACGGTGAAGTTGGCGACCGCACTTGTGCCGCCGCAGGCGTTCACCGAAAGCGCAGCCGTGCCGGGCGTGACCTCGTAGGGAAGCTGAATGTTGATCTGGGTCGGGCTTACGTAGAACAGCGGCGCGGGAGCGCCATTGACGTTAACCGTGACTCCGCCCATGGAATTCAATAGGGGAAAAGAAAGCGCGGAGGCGGTCAGGCCGGCCAGCGCTGCGCCTTTAATCGTCACCACCGAACCGGGGGCCACGGGGCTGGCAAGGAAGGTCGCGCCGTTCTGCACTCCGTTCGTCGCAACAGCCGGAGCGATCGGCGGCAGGCCGATGCTGGCCACGAACCCATCCTGCTCGTTCAATCCGAATGTGGACTGCATGACACCGGCGGTCACCGGAAAGTCGAGCGACGCGGTATTGCCCGCAATCGAAAGGCCCGTCGTGCAATTCAGAGCGATGCCATTGGCGGAATCCTGGTTGGAACCGCCGAGATAAGTTGAGAAGTTCAGCGTATTGCCGGCCGGACCTAATGCGGTCACCACACCATTGACGGCGCCTTTCCGGCTCGGCGCGAACGCGTTGACGGTGGGGAAGTCTTCCGAATCGGAATGGCCGGCGATGTACAGATTACCATTGGCGTCGAGGGCGACTCCGCCCGCGGTATCGGTGCCCGAACCGCCCACATACGTGGAATAAACCAACTGGCTTCCGGCGGCATTCATTTTGAAGGCAAAAATATCCTTCTTGCCGTAGAACACTCCCTGGAAGGGGCTCTTGGTGGGGAAATTCGACGAACTGGTTGCGCCGGCGACATACGCCGCGCCCGCGCCATCAACGGCGATCGCGGCCGGGCTGTCATCGCCGGAACCGCCGATGTAGGTGGAATACAAGGGACCGCCAAACGGCGCGAGCTTGGTCACAAACCCATCAATACCACCGCCGCTGTGCGGCTGGAACGCCGCGGAAGTGACGGGAAAATTCGTCGAGGTGGTAGTGCCGGTGAGATACACGTTGTAGGCCGGGTCGACGATGATTCCGTAGGCGATGTCGTCCGCGCTGCCACCGAAGAACGTGGAATAAAGCAGGCTTCCGTTTGGATCGAAGACGCTGACAAACGCATCGATGCCGCCCGCGATGGTGTTTTGAAACGCATTGCCCGTACGCGGAAAGTCGGACGACTGCGTGCCGCCGGCGACATAGAGGTTGCCGGACATGTCGACCGCGAGGGCGTACCCAACTTCCGTCTGAGAGCCGCCGAGATACGTGGAATAAACGAGCTTTCCGGTGTGATCGAGCTTGGCCGCGAAGGCGTCAATGCCCATCCCGCCCAGACTCTGACCCGGGTTGGTGTTTGGGAAATCGGAGGAATCGGTCTGCCCGGTGACGTACACATTTCCAAAAGCATCGGGCGCGATGGCGTAGCCCGCGTCATCGCCGGAACCGGCGAGCACGGTTCGGTACAACACGGTGGTGCCCGTCGGGTTCAGTTGCGCGACAACACAGTCGGCGTCACCAAGCGGGGAAATCGCGTAGCCCGAGATGTAGACGTTTCCGGCGGGATCGGTCGCGACGGCGGCAACATCCGTCGTGGAACTGTGGAACGAGGAATATGTCGCCCAGCTCAACGGCGGATCAATGACGAGAGGCTGCGCGCGATCATAATGCGCTACCGCCAGGCGCACGGTGCTGCCGTCCACGATGTACCGTGCCGCCACCGGCCGCCGCTGCCCGCCCCGTTCCTGATAAGCGACCGGCTTCTGCTGCTGAATGGTGCCGGAGGCGGTTTCGAGCAGGAGATCGCCCGCGCTGCTCAGCCGCATCCTGCGAGCGCCCCGATAGCGCATCCGGATCAGGTTCGGGTTTGCGCCCGCAGCCACCAGGAAATCGTACTCCATCCGCCCTTCCTTGCCGTAATACAGGACATCGATGCCGGGATAAACGCCGCGATACCGCGCCTGGCGGTAAGTCGGGATGTCCAATAGCCACTTCGACGGATTCCCGCCACGGACGTAGTTCACGACGCCGGGCAGGGGCGATTCAGCCGCGCCCGACGCGTCGGGACGGGCGCCTTCCAGCACCGCCGTCACGCGGGACTTCCCGGAAGCCCACTCCACCCGGGCGGCACTCAGCGACACCGCGTAGTGCTCGCTTCTTGACACGAACCCGAACTCCGCAGGGGCTTGACCCCGGTTGACTTCGAACGCGATCGGAAGACTGCCGGAAGCGCACCAACCGCCTGAGACCGCGAATGCGAATAAGACGAGGCGTCTGAACATCACGAACATGCTAGCCCATGAATGGTTTAAGGAATATGTTCACTTCCTATAGGTCGGCACAGCTTGCCGGAAGCTGTAGACCACCAGTGATAAGTATTTCCGCCAACCGGTTGAGGACTTCTTCCACAGAACGGTTATTGAGCAGAAAACATGGACTTTCGCGGCATTGGCGAATGGTCAACATCCACTATCGAGGAAGGTCCGTTTGGAACCAAAGAGAGCGTTGAAGGTTTGACGATTTCAACCCGATATTTGACCTGAGCGGCAGCCGTCGGCATGACGGGCGGCCTGGGTCTGAACCAAGGCCCCGCGAGGAGGAAACGAAAATTGCAAAACACGCTGCGCACGCGCCCGCGGTTCCACTCGTTCTGCGGCGCGGCATTCGCCTGCGCGCTCTTCCTGGCGACGGCTCCTCTACATGCGCAAAGCGATGTATTGGCCCTGGATTCGGGTTCGGCAAGTCCCGGTGGAAGCGTCGCATTGAATCTGACGCTCACCGCGGGATCCACGGCGCCGGCCAGTTTGCAATGGACGTTTACCTATAGCGCGGCGAGTTTCGCGAGCTTCACGGTGTCGGCCGGAACCGCCGCCACGAGCGCGTCTAAAACTCTGAATTGCACTTCAGGCAGTGGTTCATACACGTGCCTCATTTCCGGTCTGAACCAGAATACGATTGCGAACGGTACAGTGGCCGTGGTGAACGCGACGCTCTCTGCGGGCGCCACCGGGACTCTGAATATCGCCGTCACCAATGTAGCCGCCGCATCCGCCGGCGGCAGCAATGTTTCGGCAAGCGGAACTGGCGGAAGCATCGCAGTCATTCTCCCGACCAGTTTGAGCAGCGTCTCATGCAGTCCGACCACCGTTAATTCGGGGAGCAGTTCTTCCTGTACCGTGACCATGACGCAGCCGGCTTCCGGCGGCGGGGCAGTGGTATCGCTGTCGAGCAATAACGCGGCTGCGGGCGTACCGGCGTCGGTTACCGTGGCATCGGGCGCAACTACGGCGACCTTTACGGCCGCGGTGGGGAGCATCACCAGCAATCAGTCCGCCGTGATCACCGGCACCTACAATGGCGGCTCGCAAACCGTCACCCTGCAGTTGATCGCACCGACCGTTCTAAGCTCGCTGGCGTGCGCGCCCGCAAGCCTGAGCGCGAGCGCGAGCACCACGTGTACCGTGACGCTCTCGGCGGCAGCGCCGGGCGGCGGAGCAGTGGTTTCGCTTTCTAGCAACAATACGGCTCTACCGGTGCCTGCCTCCGTGACAGTGGCGGCGGCGGCGACTGCGGCCACGTTCACCGCGACCGCGGCTACAGTTGCCACCAACCAGAGCGTGACCGTCACCGGCACCTACAATGGCAGCTCGAAGACGGCTTCGGTATCCGTGTTTGCGCCCGCCGTTTTGAGTTCGGTTTCCTGCGCCCCCGCCACGCTGGGGACAGGCGCGAGTACCACCTGCACCGTCACGCTCTCGGCCCCCGCGCCGGGCGGAGGAGCGGCGGTCTCGCTTGCCAGCAACAATGCCGCTCTACCGGTGCCGGCCTCGGTGACGGTGGCGGCCGGGGCCAGCACCGCCGCCGTCAACGCAACCGCCGGTACCGTTACCAGCAATCAGAGTGTGACCGTGACCGCGACTTACAACGGCGCCTCGCAGAGCGCCTCGGTGTCGCTGGTTACGGCTGTGGTGCCGAGCTCGCTTTCGTGCACGCCTGCCAGTCTTGCGTCGGGCGCCGGCACCACGTGCACCGTGACGCTCTCGAGCACGGCGCCGGGTGGCGGCGCCGTGGTGTCGGTTTCGAGCAACAATGCGGCTCTGCCGGTGCCGGCCTCGGTGACGGTGGCGGCCGGGGCCAGCACCGCCAGTTTCAACGCGACGGCCGGGGCCGTCTCCAGCAACCAGAGTGTGACAGTCACCGCCACCTACAGCGGCAGCTCTCAAACGGCATCGGTATCCGTGATCGCCCCCACCGTGGTGAGCTCGCTTTCGTGCGCGCCTGCCAGTCTTGCGTCGGGCGCCGGCGCGACGTGCAGTGCGACGCTTTCCAAAGCCGCGCCGGCCGGAGGCGCGCTAGTTTCGCTCCTCAGTAACAACGGATTACTGACCGTACCGGCCTCGGTGACGATTGCGGGGGGAGCGACCGCGGCGACTTTTCCGGCCACCGCCGGGACCATCACGAGCAATCAAACGGCTATCGTAACGGCGACGTACGCAGGAACCTCTCAATCGACATCGCTATCGCTCACGGCGACCGCGACTAACCCGCCTCCCTCGGGCAATCCGCCGCCTTCCGGCAATCCGCCGCCCAGCGGCGGGGGAGTGCTGAGCGGGTTGAACTGCGCGCCCGCCTTCGTCCCCGCCGGGTCTTCGGCCAGCTGCACCCTGGTGTTGTCCGCGCCGGCGTCTGCCGCCATGACAGCTTCGATTCTGAGCGACAACCCGGCAGTTACCATTCCGGCGCAAGTCGCCATACCCGCCGGGGCAGCTTCGGCGACCTTCTCGGCGACGGCTGATATTAATGCGGCCGGCCAGAGCGCGACTCTGTCCGCCACTCTCGGCGGTTCATTGCAGACGTCTTCTCTTTCGATCATTACGGCGGCAGGCGTGAGTTCGCTGGTTTGCTCTCCGACCTCGCTGAGTTCGGGCGGAACCAGCACGTGCACCGTGACGTTGTCCGGCGCGGCGCCGGCTGCCGGCGCGGCTGTCACGCTAAGCAGCAACAATTCGCTGCTGACCGTCCCGCCGAGCGTCATGGTGGCGGCAGGCTCCAACACAGCGACATTCAGCGCCACCGCCGGCGCGCTCGGCTCGAACCAGACCGCGGTCGTCACGGCCACTCTGAACGGAGTTTCGCAGACAGCCAGCGTGAGCCTCTCATTCACGCCGGGTTCCATCAGCAGCCTGACCTGCAGCCCGGATCCGACCGCCGCCAGCACGCTTGACTGCACCGTCCAACTGACTTCCGCCGCGCCTGCGGGCGGTTCCAATGTCAAGCTGCAATCGGCCAGCAGCACGGTCCAGCTGCCTTCCCAGGTGCAGGTCCCGGCAGGCGCGCAAACCGTGCAGTTCAAGGCTACGGTCTTGGCTTCCGACCAGGATCAGCAGGTCAATATCACGGCGGCTGTGAACTCGGCCACGAACACCCTCGCGCTCTCGATCGCGGGAATCCGCCCCACGTCGCTGATTTGCCCGAACAGCTTCCAGGCTGGGGGCACCGCGACTTGCGTCGTGCGCCTTACCGCAACGAACGTCCCGGCTGTAGCGCGGCTGACGGTAGCCACCACGAGCTCACATTTGAAAATCCCCGTCTTGATCACGACACGCCCCCGGCAGACGCGGCTCACCTTTGTAGTGACCTCCGATCCGCTGGCGCCCCAGGAGGCGTCCAGTTTGTCGGTTCAATTCGGTAGCACCACGGTGAGCAGCCCACTGACAGTCCAACCTGCGTCCGCTCCGGTCCTGACGGCGCCCGCGACGCAAGCTGTAATTGGGGGCAACCCGCTGAGCCTCACTATTTCGGCGGCCGACCCCGGCGGATTGCCGATTACCCTTTCGGCCGCGAATCTCCCGAGCGGCGCCAGCTTCGATCCCGCCGCGGGCGTGCTCTCGTGGACGCCGGCCGCCGCGCAGCTGGGTACGTACACCGTGACCTTCACGGCGACCAATTCGGCGTCGGCTTCATCGACTGCGCAAACCACCATTTACGTGGATTCCGGTGCGCCCGTCATTACGGATGTGCGCAACGCCGCCAGCCAGGCACAGCCGGCCTGCAGCCCGGGTTCGGTGGCCAGCGTGGTGGGGCGCTGGCTGGCCTCAACGGCGCAGTCGGATCTGACGGGCGGATCGACGACTCTGGGCGGCTCCCAAGTGCTGGTCAACGGAGCCGCAGTCGCGGTCCTCGCCGCATCTTCGGGGCGGATCGACTTCCAGTGCCCCAGCCTACCCGCGGGAACGGCTCTCAGCATCGCGGTGCAGAACAGCGCGGGCGCCAGCAACGCGGCGACCGCCACCATGGAGGATGTCAGTATCGGCGTGTTTTCCAGTGACAGCTCGGGCCAGGGTCAAGGCGCGGTATTTCTGGCGGGTACGACGCTGCTGGCCACCAGCCGCACCTTTCAGAATCTGGGACAGCCGGCCGAGTTGGGCGACGCGATAACCGTTCGAGTAACCGGGATCGGCGAGGCCGGCCCCTCCGTTCTGCCGATTGTGAAAATCGCCGGCCTCTACGCCAGAGCCGATGCCATGAACCCGGTTGCCGGCATGGCGGGCGTTTTCGATATCACGGTCACGGTGCCGCCCGGAGTGCCGGAAGGCGAAGCTATCCCCATCGCCGTTGCTTCTCCGGTGCCTCCCTCCGCCGGGACGTGCTCGCCGAACGTGCCTGTTTCGGCGAGCTTCCCTTCGGCGCCGTCCGGCGCATGCAGTTCCACGGCGCATCAGGGCGACGCAGTTCTCAGCAATACGGTCAGCATGGCGATCGAACTTGGTTATTGATCGCCTGGCGGATCAAAAAACGATTCGCCTTCGGCGGGCTCTTGATCAAAAACGGGGGCAGCCAATGATCCCAAGTTGATAAAACATTCTTGGGAGAATACGTTTGACCGACTCAGAGATCGTTTTAGGCCTGCCCCTCTACGAGATTACCGCGATTGTTCGTCGCGGCGGCACGATTCACATATCGGCCCGGCATAGTGGGC